>CAILJO010000068.1 GCA_903834635.1 uncultured Micrococcales bacterium
AAGCCAGAAACCAAATCCGAGTTAATCGAAACGATTGGTAGCGAGCTTGCGCCAGAAACCGCCGATCCATTTGCTCTCACCAGAGCAGCCTTCAGCTGGGTGGATGGCGCCGGTACTGATGGAACTCGAAAGGTGGTTGAGTACCCAACTTTGAACTTCAAAAACCGAGTCGCAACGGTGCCCGTAGCAACCAAAAGCGCACCCGACCGTGGCTTAGCTTTAGTCCAACCCCTGTAAATCGCGGCGACTTTGCCACTCTTAATCAAAAGTGCGGCTGAGCTGACTGGCAGCTGTTTGGAGGCAAAGGCTGACGTATAAACGACGGCCGAGTTGGTTGGAACAGAGCTTAGGTTTACACCATTGAGAACAAACCTCGAAGCACTGATGGTGAATTGCGCACTGGTCGGAAAACCTGTGGCCAGGTTGTAGCTAACCGGGATTGTTCCGACGACCTTGGACAGACCAGGAGGAGCGTAAATCGGCAATCCGTTTTTGATGATTGCCGAGTAAGGCAACCCATTGCCTTCATTGAAGTAGTCGGTGTTTACATATGCAATTGCACCAACTTTGGAGGCCAATGCGAGTTGTGAGGTAGCTTTTCCGATTGCTGCACTGGTTTCGACGAGATTTACCTTCGACATGTTGGCGTGGGCTACGGCGACTTTTGAGTAGAAAAACGACCCATTGGCCACACCTGGAGAGAATGTGTAAGTCTTAAAATCAACCCCGGATGGCAATTTTTGGGTTATCGACTGCTGGGCCGATGAAAGTTGGGGTGCCAGTTCACAACCGAAAGCGCCCTGAGCGGCCGCGACAGGCATCGAGGTAGCCGAAATCAACAGCAAGGCGCTGGCCCCAGCTGCAAAAGCTCGTTTGGTGATCTTCAACATACACAATCAGGTTAGATGATTTAGCTGCCTAAGCTGGCCGATTAAACCTGCGAAAAGACTAGGAATGTTGGGTTCGGATAGGCTATTCGTCGGGTCTTCAACGAAGCAGATGGGTTAGGTAATGAACCAAGACGAACGTGCCAACATGCACGCCGCAAACCTCGACACGGTCGAGCTTCGAGAAGCTATTTTTGACTACGCTCGCGAAAGAATGAGCTTTGATCCGGCTCCACTAGATGCGCCAATGACGCTTCAACAACTTCGTGAACTTGCCCCAAATACTGTGAACGAAAAAGGGCTTGGAGGGCGTGCAGCCCTCAATGTTTTTGCCGATGTATTGGCTCCCGCGTGCCTCTCAACCGACCACCCTGGTTACCTATCGTTTATCCCGACAGCTCCAACCGAAGCGGCGACGCTGTTTGACCTAGTTGTTTCTGCGTCTTCCATTTATGGCGGGTCATGGATGGAGGGTGCCGGCGCGGTTTATGCCGAGAACGAGGTTCTTGCGTGGCTTGCAAAAGAAGCCGGTTTGCCTTCGACATCAGGCGGTGTTTTTGTTCAAGGCGGCACCTTAGGAAACCTTTCGGCGCTAGTCGCGGCAAGGCACGCTGCTCAGACGAAGCTCGAAAGCCAAGGATTGCCTCGCCCTGCTAGATGGAAGTTCATTTGCTCTTCTGAGGCTCACTCATCGTTAAAATCTGCGGCTCAAGTGATGGACGTCGACATCATCAAAGCTCAAGCCACAGAGGATGGCAGGCTGACTGGTGCGGCTGTCTCGGCAGCGCTCGCCGACGCCGGTGAAGGCGTATTCGCCATTGTCGCTACCGCCGGAACCACAAACTTTGGAATCGTCGACCGCATCCGTGAGGTTGGCGAAGTTGCAAATGCCGCCAACATTTGGTTTCACGTCGATGGCGCATACGGGCTAGCTGCGATTCTG
>CAILJO010000069.1 GCA_903834635.1 uncultured Micrococcales bacterium
CACGGTGATTACCGCATCGGTCACGCTTTCACCCAGGTAGGTTTCTGCATCGCGCTTGAGCTTCATCAAGATGCGAGCCGAAATTTCTTGTGGGGTGTAACGCTTGCCGTCGAAGTCAGGGGTCTTCCAGTCGGTGCCCATGTGGCGCTTGACCGAAGCGATGGTTCGATCGACGTTGGTGACAGCCTGGCGCTTGGCGGTCTCGCCGACGAGCACCTCGCCATCCTTGGTGAATGCAACTACCGAAGGGGTAGTGCGAAAGCCTTCTGCGTTAGCAATTACGGTGGGTTCGCCACCCTCTAGCACGCTAACCGCGCTGTTGGTGGTGCCCAGGTCGATGCCTACTGCACGTGCCATGTGATTTTCTCCTTTTGGGGTTACTCTCGTTGAACTCAAACTTGAGTCCAACAGGCTCAAGTTTCACATAGGGTATTTGGCTTGTCAAGCATTTTTGCAAAAAACTTGAGTGTGGTTCGCTCAAGTTTGGCCTGTTATCCAATTGAGCCCTGAAATTCACATGGATATCGGCCCCGCGGCCGCCTGATTGGGGCAAACTTGCCTCTATGAGCCAAACTGCCGCCGCCTCGAGCACCCGCAAACCGATCAGCAAGCACGCAACCTGGGCTTGGATGCTCTGGGACTGGGCCGAACAGCCTTACCCGACGATCATTCAGACCTTTATCTTTGCGACCTATATAACCTCGAGTTATTTTGGGCCCAATAAAGATGTTCTGGCCAGCCAGCTGGGTATCGGTGGTGCGATTGCCGGTTTGGCAGTTGCACTGAGCGCCCCGGTCTTCGGTCGCCGAAGCGATGCCGCTGGCCACCGCAAGCGCTGGCTACTTATTAACTCTGGCATCTTGATTGCGATTATGGTCGCGACCTATTTTGTTGAGCCGTTGCCAAGCTTCTTTGTCTTTGGTGTGGTGCTCTATTCGATTGGTTCAGTTGTTCAAGAGACATCGTTCATCAACTATTACGCGATGCTCAAGCAGGTCACCAACCCAACCAGCATGGGTCGCATCAGCGGCATGGCCTGGGGGCTTGGCTATGTCGGCGGTATTTTGCTATTGGTGTTCTCGCTCTTCGGGTTCGTGACCCCCGATGTTCCGCTATTTGGTGTGAGCACAGCTAACGCAGAGAACATCCGTGTGCTGTTTCTGTTCAGTGCAGTATGGATGACCGTGTTCACGATTCCACTCGCACTATTTGTGCCAGAGGTTGAAGCGACTAACGAGAAGATCGCACGCGAAAGCATCGGCGCAAGTTATCGCGCACTGTTCGCTCAGCTCGGCGACCTTCGTCGTCGCTCACCCGACGTTCTCAAATATCTGATCGCCAGTGCCGTTTATCGCGATGGTCTCGCTGGCGTCTTCACCTTTGGCGCAATCCTTGGTTCGGTTGCATTCGGCTTTAGTCAAACGCAGGTGATTATGTTTGGCATCGCTGCCAACATCGTTGCTGGTCTTGGCGCAGGTTTGGGTGGCATCATGGATGACCGCATCGGCACCAAGCGCACCATCATGATTTCTTTAGTCGGTCTTTTGGTCGCTGGCACCGGGGTGTTCGCGTTCGCAGGCGCGGGAAAAATCACCTATTGGACTCTCGGCCTAGTGTTGTGCCTCTTTGTTGGCCCGGCTCAAGCCTCGTCGCGCACGTTCATGGCACGCATCGCGCCTGACGGGCGCGAGGGTGAGCTGTTTGGTCTTTATCAAACCACCGGTCGCGCAGCCAGTTTCTTGTCGCCATCGATGTGGAGCATTTCGCTAACCATCGCTGGCGCTGCCGGTGCCGCGAACGCGTCGATCTTTGGTATCTTGGGAATCATGGTTGTGCTCTTGGTTGGTCTCGCACTGTTTATGCGAGTGCACCCGAACCCAAAGATCGCTG
>CAILJO010000070.1 GCA_903834635.1 uncultured Micrococcales bacterium
AGGCGTGGTGCTTTCTGCTCGTCAAAAGCTGGTGCACAAACTTCTTCGCTTACCTATTCACGAATATGACCTTCGTCGCACCGGCGACCTGGTTTCGCGCGTAGGTTCTGACACCACTTTGCTTCGCGCAGCTCTCACCCAGGGTTTGATTGACGCTGCTGGTGGCGTGATCATCTTTGTTGGTTCGGTTATTGCCATGGCGATTATTGACCCGCTGCTCTTGGGTCTCACCCTGCTTATGATTTCGGTCGCGGTTGCAAGCATCGGCTTGACAGCGCGGCGCATCCGCAGTGCCACGACTAAGGCGCAGGCTCGCGTTGGCGACATGGCTGCCAGCGTTGAGCGTGCGTTGAGCGCGGTGCGAACCATCCGTGCCGCTCGTGCCGAACTTCGCGAAACCGAGCATGTCAACAACGAGGCTAAGCAGGCTTATGAGCAGGGCGTAAAGATCGCTGGCATCAACGCCTGGATCACGCCGATTGGTGGCTTGGCTGCCAACGGTGCTTTCATGGTCGTTCTTGGTGTCGGTGGCTACCGTGTGGCTGCTGGGCAGACCGATGTGGCCAGCCTGATCACGTTCATTTTGCTGATGTTCCTGATGATTCGCCCTGTCGGTCAAGCATTCGGTGCTTATTCATCAGTTCAGAGCGCCCTCGGTGCTTTGGCTCGTATTCAAGAGGTCGTCGATCTTCCGCTTGAAACCGCTGATGAGATTGCCGACAAGCCAGCAGCTCGCAAGGCAAACAACAAGACTGCCATCGAGTTCAAGAAGGTTAGCTTTGCCTATGCCACGCAAGAAGCCGGCACCGTTGCGCCAACGATTTTGAACGGCATCTCGTTCAAGATCGAGCGCGGCACTCGAGTGGCTATCGTTGGGCCTTCGGGCTCGGGCAAGTCAACGACCCTTTCGCTCATTGAGCGTTTCTATGAGCCACAATCGGGCGAGATTCTGCTCGACGGTCAGTCGGTCAAGGGCATTAGCCGCAATGACCTGAGAGCACAGATTGGCTATGTCGAGCAAGATGCTCCGGTGCTCGCTGGAAGCATCCGAGAGAATTTGCTGATTGGCAAACCTGACGCCACCGACAAAGAGCTCAAGCGAGTTCTCGAAGAGGTGAACCTGAGTGAGGTTCTGAAGCGCAACAAGAAGGGTCTTGGCGCTGAGGTTGGCGAACAGGGCATCATGCTTTCGGGTGGTGAGCGTCAGCGCCTGGCGATTGCGCGCGCGTTGCTGGCTGCTCCCCCGATTTTGCTGCTCGATGAGTCAACTTCGTCGCTGGACGGACTGAACGAACAGCGCATGCGCGAGGCCATCGATGCCGTGGCGAAGAACCGCACCATGATTGTGATTGCACACCGTCTGTCGACAGTGATCGACAGCGACCAGATCATCGTCATGCAGGACGGCAAGATCGTCGGCTCGGGCACGCACAAGCAGCTGCTCAAGTCCACGCCTCTTTATAAGGAACTAGCCGCGACGCAGATGCTCGACTAGAAGACATGCCGAAGTTTGCAGGGCACTGGAACTAAATATCTTTGATCAGAATTCCAGAGATTTTACGCCCGAATACAACCCACATAATTGCAGTTGGAAAAAGGTATAAGTTCATTTGAGAACAGAACTCAAATGTCGCTAATTGGATTTCTACCGGGCCAAGCAGGCAAATAAAAGTGCTCAGAAAGCATGCCATTGGCATAGCCAAAACGAGCAACGACTCAATCAGCTTTGAAGCTTTCATTCCTAAAATAGGCACCATCAGCGCCGCTGAAACAACAAACCCAAAAAGTGTTGAAAGACTAAACATCCTGATAAAAATATTGCTAACTACCAAGACAAAGTTTTCAAGCGAGTCGAAAGGCGAGTAGTTCCAGTTTTGAAACAGCCCAAATAGTAAGGCGCTCGGCAGAGGGGAAAGCACCCAGAGGGCAAGCCAAACAATGCAGATTCTTATTGTTTTATTCACAATGAAGAGCCAATAGAAAACTTAATAATAGAGAATTTCATTTGGTCCCCCAAGTAGATGCTCACAACATCGTAAGCGTATCAACAGCGCTACTTTTTTATCAGTATTAGGCTGAAACCACCTCTGAAGAAGAAGGACAACGTGCAGCCAACCGACCGCGCCTTTGCCGAAAACCTCGACGCACGAGACCCGCTCGCCCACTTTCGCGAGCAGTTTGTCATCACCGACCCGAATCTTTGCTACCTAGACGGAAACTCGCTTGGGCGCTTGCCGATTGACACCATCGAGCGAATCAACGACTACCTTGTGAACGAGTGGGGCACCGAGCTGGTTGACGGTTGGGCCCACTGGATTGACGAGGCACAACCTGCCGGCGACCTGCTTGGTAGAGCCGTGCTCGGCGCTGGCCCTGGTCAGACGCTGGTTTGCGACACCACCTCAGTCAACTTCTATCAGCTGTGCTCGGCTGCCATCAAGGCTCGCCCCGGTCGCAAAACGGTCATCATCGACGCGGCGAACTTTCCGACCGACCGCTACATTCTGGCCGGCATCGCCGAAGCCCACGGTTTGAACCTGGTGACACTA
>CAILJO010000071.1 GCA_903834635.1 uncultured Micrococcales bacterium
CGCCGATCAGGCTCAGCAGAACTGCAAGGGCAAGTGCGCCCTTGTGTTCGAGCAAATAAGGCGTCAGTTGGTTGAACTTTGCCTTCGGGCCCGGGTCAGGTCGACCAGGTCGACCTGGGCGGCCACCGCGGCCTTTGGTTGGGGCATCTTTCGCGTCGGCGGTGAACTTGGCTTTGCGACGCGGCATTGCATCATTGGGGCGCTTTGAACTCATGCTTCTATTCAATGTCATTGGCGGGGGATATTGTGTTTTTAGTGGCAAAAACCGCACGCCACTAGCGAACAGGGGTTCACATGTTTAAATGGCATATCAATCGCACAGGTGTCATCGCGATTTCGTCTGCGGTGGGCGTGATTGTGGGTTCGATGTTCATTCCGGCGCTCGCCGACGTTATCAACCCAACTCCTCAGCCTTCGGCCAGTGAATCCGCTGCCCCGAGCGAGTCGCCAACTGCCTCCGATGGCGCCGCGCCGACCCCAACCCCCTCGGATGCCGCAACTCCTTTTCCAACTCAGGCACCGCTTTCGTCAAATACAGTTCTCGATGGCTTGGTTTCTGTTCATCAGGCGCAGGTCTTGTTGCAGATGGCTCAGGTCTGGAACAAACTTTGCCTCGACGAGGGTGACTACGTTCACGCGCAAGAACAGGTCGATTACTACACAGCTACCGGCGAACTCGAAATTGCTAATCGCTATCAGGTGCTGCTTAGTTCGCACAAAGCACTAGTTGACGCCACCAACGAGACGATCGGGCTCTTGCAAAAGCGACTCGGTGCGATTAGCCGAAACTCGGTGTCAACTTTGAACCTGCAAGATCAGGTCGATCAGGCTCAGCTAGATCGAGCTACTGCGCAAGGCGAAATCGATTTACTCATCGTGGCGGCTAAAAACGGCTATCTAAACGCGAATAACCAGGGGCTTGACACATCATTGTGGCAAAGCCAACTGAATGCACTGTTGAGCGCCCGGCAACTTTTTGCCGATTCTCGACAGGCCTTCTAAAGACCTGTCACGTGTGGGTCGCCAAAGATCCACTCGTTGAGCAGGTAGTTTATTTCGGTCAGCGCCAGCGCCTGGGTATAGGCGGTGTTGCGTGAGAACCGATCAAAATCGACCGATCTCAAAGCCTCAAGCGCCTTCGGGTGCTTCAACTTCAAAAACATGCGAGTCGTGTTCTTGATGGGTTCAAACTCGGTGAGCACCGTGCCGCAGCCAAAACCAAAAATCGTTAGCGCCACATCGGCATCTGCCGGACCAACCTTTTCGACCACGCCCATGTCGCGCACGACCACTCGTTCGCGTCCAACATCGCGACGCTGATAAACCTGAAAGCAGGTGGCGAGCAACTTGCGTTCGCTCAGGGTTTTGCCCGAGGCATCTTGGTAGTCAACTTCGATGTCTTTATCGAGCACCAGGTGAAAACGCTGATCCAGACGGTTGAGCACCGACCATTTTCGCCAAGAGCGCGGCACGATGAACGCGATGTATTCGCTGAACTCGGCGGCATGGTTGAAAAACGGAATGCTCAAAGAGTTGTTGCGACCGAACGGCGGGTTAGAGATTGTCACTGCGTCGGTCACCTCGATCTCGGTCTGCAAAAAGTCGCCGGCCTTAACAGTCTCGTGAAGCGGCTCGATGTCAAAGCTGATCACCCTGCAGCCAAGACCCAAGGCCGCATCGACAAATGACCCCGTTCCTCCGGCCGGTTCGACAACCGTGCGCGATGCCAAATCGGGCACCAGAGCCGCGACCTCTTCCACCAGGCGCGAGGCAAGGGCAGGTGGCGTGTAGTACTGCTCTTTGCCCGTCACGCGGCGATTGCCGGCGGGCGTTTTCTTGAGTGTAGAAGCAGTCACTTGCTAAGAATATCGGTTAGTCTGAAACGCTGCCCTGAATAAGGGCAAACCCGTGCAAAACTCTCGAAACCCACAAGGATTCACTGTGCCTAAAACTAAAGCGAAAGTCACCGACGACTCATCGCCAGAACTCATGATTGTCGCCAAAGGCCTGACCAAGA
>CAILJO010000072.1 GCA_903834635.1 uncultured Micrococcales bacterium
AGTTGCCGATGAGATTGTTGATGGTTCGGCCGCGCAAGCCCGCGCCGCCGGAGGCGCAATCGACCCGTCTCGCGCCTTGGACGATCTTGAACGCGACGTCTATCGCGCTATCACCGACCGCTTCAGTGCGAACCTAGTGGTTCACGCCTTCGCTCACACCGCGAACACCACCGGTTTTGATCGCGAAATCATTCGCCCGTTTTTTGACTCCATGCGAATGGACCTCTGGAAGAACAAGCACGACCAGAAGTCTTTCGAAAAGTATGTCTACGGCTCGGCCGAGGTCGTTGGGTTGATGTGCTTGCAGGCATTCGTGCAAGGCCACGACTACACCAAAGATGCCTCGGCGCGCATGATCGCCGGCGCACGCGCCCTTGGTTCGGCTTTTCAAAAGGTGAACTTTTTGCGCGACCTCAGCGCCGATGCTCGCGGATTGGGCCGATCATACTTTCCGGGCATCTCACCCGAGAGTTTCACCGAGGCAGACAAGGACCGTCTAGTCGAAGACATCCGTGGTGAATTGAAGATTTCGGCAGCCTCATTGCCCCTGCTGCCAAAGTCGGCTCGTCGCGCTGTTGTTGCGGCACATCTGCTTTTTGAGGCACTAAATGATCGAATCGGGAACACAAAGGCCATCGATCTGATTAGTACTCGCATCAGTGTTCCGACGCTGACCAAGGCGATCATTCTCGCCAAAGCCTGGATTGGAGTTGTTCCTAAGTGAGCCAAAAGACTGCGGTAGTAATCGGTGGCGGTATCGCCGGACTCGCTTCGGCTGCCCTGTTGGCGAAAGCTGGCATGAAGGTGACGTTGCTCGAGGCTCGCGAAAAGGTTGGCGGTCGTGCCTACATTTGGCAAAAAGACGGCTTCACCTTTGACATGGGCCCATCCTGGTATCTCATGCCAGACGCCTTTGACCAGTTCTTCAAGCTCATGGGAACCACAGCGGCCGAGCAGTTGGAACTCAAGCGCCTCGACCCGATGTATCAGACCATCAACGAGGGCGAAACCGAACCCCTGATCATCTCGGATGACCTCGCCAAGAATAAGGCGCTCTTTGAATCGCTAGAGCCAGGAGCCGGCGAGCGCCTGCAGAAGTACGTTGATTCAGCCGAGGATGCCTACAACCTTTCGATCAAGCACTTTTTGTACACCAACTTTCAGGATGGTCGCTCGTTCATCCAGCCTGAGGTCATGGCACGCGCCGGTCGGTTCATCAAGCACCTGCTGACCCCACTGAGCAAGTTTGCCGCTGCCCACGTGACCGACAAGCGCCTGCAGAAGATCTTGAACTTTCCTGCCGTTTTCTTGGGCGCATCGCCCTATGACACCCCGAGCATGTACCACCTGATGACCCACGTTGACATGAACGTCGGTGTTTTCTATCCGATGGGTGGTTTCTACAAGATCATCGAGGCAGTTGAGGGTCTTGCCAAGAAGCACGGCGTGACGATTCACACCAACTCGAAGGTCACCAAGATTGAGACCAACAAGGGTCGCGTGACCGGAGTGAAGGTCGGTGAAGTCTTCTATCCGGCGGATGTCGTTATTGGCAATGCTGACCTGCACCACGTCGAAACCCAGCTTCTTGAGCCAAAAGAACAGACCCTTCCTGAGTCTTGGTGGAAAGACAAGGTTCCTGGCCCATCGGCAATGCTCTTGTTCTTGGGTGTGAAGGGGCGTTTGCCACAGCTTGACCACCACACGCTGGTTTATGCCGACGACTGGACGAAGAACTTCGACGAGGTCTTTCACAAGGCTGACGGCAAGCGCGTTGTGCCAGACCCTGCGTCGCTTTACATCTGCGCACCAAGCATCAGCGATGCGACCGTTGCGCCTGAGGGCTACGAGAATCTATTTGTTTTGGTTCCGGTGGCAGCCGACCCGTCAATCGGTTCGGGCGGAATCAACGGTTCGGGTGACCCAGCCGTCGAGGCCGCGGCAGACCGCATCATTGAGCAGATTTCGCAGTGGTGCAACATTCCAGATCTCGCGGAACGCATCGTGGTTCGCCGCATCATGGCACCGCAGGACTTTGTCAGCGAGCTGAACGCCTGGTCGGGAACCGCTCTCGGAATGGCACACACCCTGCGCCAGAGCGCCTTCTTTAGACCGAAGAACTACAGCACCAAGGTCAAGGGCCTGTTCTATGCCGGACACCACAGCATTCCGGGTATCGGTCTGCCGATGTGTTTGATTGGCGCAGAACTTGTTTATAAACGCCTCATCGGTGACAAGTCGGCTGGCCCGACCAAGCACGAAATCCAGCCTCTGCCAGATAGTGCCTGGGTCGGCTTGAAGTGAGTCTTGCCTATTTGGGGTTGCTCACGTTTTCGCTCGTGGGTTTGGCTCTAATAGATTGGCGAGGCAAGCTGGCGTTCTTTGCCCATCCCCTGCGCGCCACAATGACCCTCTTGATTGCAACTGCATTTTTTCTAGTCTGGGATGTTTCTGGCATAGCTCTTGGCATTTTCTTTTTAGGCCAGAGCGAGCAACTCACTGGCGTGCTTCTTGCGCCACAGTTGCCACTCGAAGAGCCCGTGTTTTTGCTTTTGCTCTGCTACACGACGCTGATAATTTTTTGCTCGCTGTCAAAGCGCGGTGAAAAAAAGTGACCTACCTTTGGCTGAACGCGGCCTTCACGATCGGCGCACTAGGGCTTGCGCACTTGCTGAGAGGCAAAACCAACCTGCGCTTGGTGGTTATCGCGGCGATTTTAATGACAGTAATCAGCATCATCGGCGACAGCTTCATTGTTAGTTCGGGCATTGTGAGTTATGACCCAACAAAGATTTTGGGTTTGAGAATCGGAAGCGCCCCAATCGAAGATTTTGCATATGCAGTTGTAGCGGCATTTATCGTTCCTGTGCTTTGGAATCTTCTTGGCAAGAGAAAATAGGATCATGCAACTTTTGCGTCAGCTGTTTTGGTCTTCACGGCCAATCTCTTGGATAAACACCGCTTTTCCGTTTGCCGCTTCGTACTTTTTTGTATCTCGCCAACTAGATGGCCGGTTCTGGGTTGGCACGCTGTTCTTTCTGATCCCTTACAACTTGTTGATGTACGGCGTCAACGATGTCTTCGACTATGAGAGTGACCTTCGCAACCCGCGCAAGGGAGGAATCGAAGGCGCCTTGCTTGACCCTAAGTGGCACATTCCGACCTTGAGATGGGCTTTCGGGCTTTGCATTCCGTTTTTGGGCTATCTGCTGCTATTTGGTGACTATCTGCCGAATCTTTTGCTGGCATTCTTTCTGTTCACCGTTATTGCTTATAGCGCTAAAGGCTTCAGATTCAAAGAAAAGCCGTTTCTCGATTCTCTGACTTCTGCTAGCCACTTTGTCGGACCGATGATCTATGGGCTTGCCCTAGCCGGCGGCGATCTGCTTCGCCCGCAGGTTCTAATGCTTCTGGCAGGTTTCACGCTTTGGGGCGTGGCCTCGCACGCCTTTGGTGCCGTTCAAGACGTTAAGGCAGATCGCGAAGCAGATATTTCAAGCATCGCAACTGTCATCGGAGCGCGTTCAACCACACGTTTCGCTTTCGCCTGCTATTCGCTGGCCGGTCTAATGGTTTTGTTCTCGGGCTGGCCGAGCGCATTTGCCGCCATCGCCGCAATTCCATATTTAGCTATCATTTGGCCGCACTGGAACATCACTGATCAAACTTGCGAAGATGCTAACCGCGGCTGGAAGCGTTTTATCTGGCTCAACTTTTTTGCCGGCTTCGTGGTGACCATGATCACGATTTGGGCTGCGCTTAGCTAGTCGGCTTTTCGCCAGGCGATAAGGTTTGTGGTCGAAAAGCGTTTCGAACAAAGACCGCAAGATAACGCTCGTGTCGGTTTTCTATACCTAAAGTGCTCGTGGCCTGCCGGACAAGCGCCGACCCACGGGGCTCGTTCTCGGGCGATCTCATTGCCGCTGAACTTTTCTGCTCGATAGCCCAACGATTTTGCAGTGCCAAGCCATTTTTTGCCGTGACCTGCGGCCTTGCCGCTGAGGGCGTGAGCGATTTCGTGTGCCAAGACCTGCAGGCTCTCGTCGATGGTGTGTATTCCCACGAGGTGTTTAGAGATTGTGATTCGGCGATCGGTGTAGTTGCAAAGCCCGGCTCGACGTTTGCCATTATCGAAGTCGAATGTCCATTGTTGAGGGTCGAGATGATTTCTCAGTCCAGCCTGGCCGAGCGCAAATACGAACTCCCACTTGTTGGCCGACATGCGAAGAAAACGTTGCCCCTTTTGGGTGAACTGGCGACCTTCACGAAAACCGACAGCTGCAAAAGAACGAATCGCTAGTTCGTTTTCGACCAATACCTCGAGTGTGACTTTGTCGAGAGAAAGTGTGTCGAAGGCGAACTCCAAAGCCAATGCAAGCGCCTGCCTTCCCACGGTGTGACCAAACAGGTGGCGGTCAGCCAGCGAAACTTTTAGGTTCATAAGGTTTTTGGCATCATCGAAATCGTTCAGCACGATTTCGCCCAAGAAGTTGTGATTTTCGTCAATGATCGCCCAGTCTTTGCGATTGCTAGCTGATGCACGCGTTGCTAGCCAGTGTTCGATCTTTGTGCGACTGAAGACCTGCGACGATGCTGTGAGACGGCGGATTTCGGTGTCTGAAAGCATTTGAATATATGGTTCGAGATGCACCGGTGACAAAGGTGCAAGTCGAACTTTTGGCGCGCCATCTTGGGTGAGCAGAGCCGCTGGCTTCATGAGGCGGCTCCTAACTTCAAAATATTGGGTAATTCACCTTTGGTTAACCTTCAACTAAAGGTTGCGACTAAGTGACAAAGATGTAACCTCTGACACGCCGAAACTGCGAAAACCCTGTGAGTGGGTCAAATAGAGTTTTCGCTATGGCAAACAATAACAATCACACTGCTTCGGCAGGTGCAATCGAAACCAACGACGTCGCCCCAATTCCTGCGGGTGAACGTCACGGCAAACCGTGGCACCTTTTCACTGTTTGGTCGTCCCCGAACCTCGAGTTCGCAACCGTTTATGTCGGTGCTCTCGGAGTTCTTTTCTTTGGTCTAAACGTATGGCAGGCGATTCTTGCTGTTGTGATCGGTAACGGTCTAGCAGCAATCACCCACGGCCTCTTCAGCACATTCGGCCCTAAAGCCGGATTGCCTCAGATGGTTCTTGGGCGCACCGCATTCGGCAAGCTAGGCAACCTGATTCCTGCAGGTCTTTCGACCCTAGTTGCAGGTATCGGCTGGTTCGCAGTCAACTCGGTTTCTGGTGGCCTCGCGCTGTCGGCTCTAACTGGTTGGCCGGTAGCCGCTGCTCTGCTCGTCGTAATCGTTGCGCAGGTTGTGATCGCATTCGTGGGCCACAACCTTATCCAGGTTTGGGAGCGCTACACCTCTTATGGTTTGGCTGCCATCTGGATCGTCGTTGTCATCGTTACCCTTCCACAGGGTCACTACGGTGTTGACTTTGGTTCATTCAACCTCGGTGGATTCACCTTGGCGGCTGGCGCTGCTTATGGTTACACCGCTGGCTGGACTCCATTTGCTTCTGACTACACCCGCTACCTTCCTGAGAACACCAACAAGCGCGCACTTGGCCTTGCTGCTGGTCTTGGCAACTTCTTCTCGACTTCGGTCTTGATGATTGTTGGTGCTGTTGTATTCGCCGTCATCGGTGTTCAGGACAACCCAACCGCTGGCTTCACCGGTGTGCTTGGCAACAACGTGCTGGCATCACTAACCCTTCTTGCAATCGCAGTTGGTTCGGTGTCGGCTAACGTTCTGAACGTCTACTCGGGCGCAATGTCGTTCTTGTCAATGGGCTTCAAGCTCGGCTTCAAGACTCGTCGCGCAATCATGGTGGCATTGGCTGGCCTAATCGGTGGTTTCACCGCCTATTACGCAGCCGTTATCGACCCTAAGAACCTCGGTGCTCACCTAGAAGGATTCCTTCTGGTTGTCTCGTACTGGGTTGCTCCATGGGTCGCCATCATCCTTGTTGACTACCTTGTTCGCAAGGGTCAAGACTTGGGCACCATTGCCCTGTCAGGCAAGGAAAACTGGGCTGGTCCTGTCTCGTTTGTTGTAGCGACCGTAACGTCGATCTACTTCTTCTCGAACCAGTACCCAACCTACGTAGCTCCTGGAGCGGTTGCAGGACCATTCGCCGACAACTTCTTCATGACTCCTGACAACTTCAAGGTTGTCGTGGGCGGAGACGCAACTGCGATTGTTGGATTCGTTCTTGCAGGACTGCTCTACTGGGTTCTCAGCACCTCGATCCAGTCAACCAAAAAGAAGTAACTAACCCCCTAATCGAGAGGCCTCGGCAATGGAATTTCAAGTTGGACAAATCTTCGCAACAGACGAAGAGAAACTCCAGGTTGCCATTGCCGAGGCTCATCTCGGTTTAGCCGAAGGTGGAATCCCGATTGGGGCTGCACTCTTCGACGAAGACGGTCGACTGCTTGGCAGTGGCCGCAACCGCCGCGTTCAAGACGGCGACGCCTCCATGCACGGCGAAACCAGTGCATTCCGCAACGCTGGTCGCCAGCGTTCGTATCGCAAGGTCACCCTTGCCACAAGCCTCTCCCCCTGCTGGTACTGCAGTGGTCTGATTCGCCAGTTCGGCATTGGCCGAGTAATCGTTGGCGACGACAAAAACTTCATGGGCGGTCAAGACTGGGTTGCCGAACACGGTGCCGAGTTGCACGTGCTAAACGACCCAGGTCTGATCGAGATCATGCGCGAGTTCATTGAAGCGAACCCAACGCTCTGGAACGAAGACATCGGCGAAGACTAACTCGCCCACTCCAGCCCGTCGAAAACTATCCGACTCGCACCTCTTCCTGGCACGAGGTATCTAGAACCGCGGTTTAGCGCAGTTCGCGCATCCAGTTAGATGCTGTGCGAGCACCGGTCTTGAACTGTTCCAGTCGAATAGCGACCATTACCAACAGGGTTGCCACCAAGATCAAAACCACCCAAAGCGCCCAGTTTTGCGAGCTGATTTGCGCCCAGGCATATGGCAGCGCAGAGATGACCACACCGACCGCTCCCGGAACGAAGAGACCTCCGATTTTGCGAAGCGCACCAATCACCAAGAGCACCAGCGAGCCGCTTAGCACGATGACGAAGCGCAGCCAGTCTTCACGCGTCAATGTCGGCTGCGAAAGCGCACCAAGTGCATCGAGCATTGCCGGGCCAATGGCGATGATCACCGGGATGCCGATGTAGACGATCGACTTCATGGATGTTCCGATTGCTGCAAAAATCGCCCGCAGAGCTGCATAGAGCAGAAGACCAACGAAGAGCGCTTTGATTTCGAGTTGAGTGCGACCGCTAAAGGCATCTTCGATGCGGAACCAAATGTTTGGCACCAGGCTCAACGCCAGAGGAGCAGCGCCAGCAACGGTCAAACCGAGGTTTCCGAGTCGCACGCCGAGAACGACCAATAGAGCGCCACCAATGGTCAGAGCCAAAACTCTGGTCAACTGCGACGCATCAAGCGTCGCAAGTTTTTGAGTGACCGAGCCCCAAGAGTAGATAGCCGATGGCACGCCGACAGTCAGCAGCGGCAACCCAAAGACCGCCATGCTGCGCCACTTGGTCGAAACGACTTCGACGCTAGAGGCGACCAAGCCCGAAGCCAGCAGGGCAAGCGCGATGGCTGCCGTGAATAGTTCTGGCACATCAAAGCTGATCACGAAGTTTAGATAGCCACCCGTGACCGATCCGGCAAGCACCGATGTTGCATAGCCAGCAATCACGAAAGCACGACTGCGCTCGAGGCGGGCAAAAACCAACATCGTCGCCGCAACGGTCACTCCGATGATTACCTCGCGCAGCAACTGGCCCTCATAGAGCCAATCTTCAGCACCGTTGTCATTCAGGCTGACATAGAGAGCGAGAGCCCACGAGATCACGCCAACGGCGCGCAGTGCTCGGGTTCGCGCGAGTGCATCGGAGTCGAATTTGACTCGCGAACCGAAGAACGCTGCCAAACCGATGGCGTTGGCAAGAAGAACCTCGAGCCAATCCGACGCAAAACTCTGAAGGCTGAGCTGAGAGACGCCCAGCACCGTTCCGGCCAAGAAGATGAAAGGCAACACGTAGCGCCATTGCGTTAGGTTGACGTCAGTCTCGGCTCGTTTGAGCAGGCGCGAGCTAAGCAAGAACACCAACGCTCCGCTGACGCTGTAGAACTCGGCGAGCACCAACGTAGCGCCAGATGTGAAGTGGTTGATGAACAGCCAGATGGCTGCAATCGAGAGAACAGAACCATAGAAGTTGGTTCGAACTTCACGTTTGATGGCGGCCTGAGCCAGCAGCAAGAGACCATAGACGCCCAACAGGGCGGCAAGTTGGACTTTCTTGTCTGAATCGCTGGTGGCGGCGATTGAGGCTAGCGCGAGGGCCAGTGAAACGACCGAAGTGCTCAAAAGCGAACGAGCAGACTCTGGGGTGGTCTTTGAGCTGAGTCGCAATCCCAAATAACCACAGGCCAGAACCATGAAACCGATGAGCCCAATCCAGTTTGAGTCACTGCCGGTGCTGATGTTGGTGGCTGCGTAGTATCCAGCGAAGGTTGGAGTCAGATAGGCAAGCAAAGCTGCGCCAACCGAAACTGCCGGAAGGATTGTCCAGGACAACTTTGCGCCGACTTTCTTGCCGAGCGAGATCATGACGGTGTGCAGGCCAAATGTCAGAGCGAGTGTGACAGGAACAATGAGTCGCAGCCAGGTTGCAACCACATCAGATGATTGCGATGCCAGCAAGGTGGCCTGAATCGACACAACCGTCGAAAGGGCGAGGGCATAGGAGGCCCAGAACCAACTGACGGACTTCTGCGAAGTTGCAGTCACAAGGCTCAAAGCGAATGACAGCGCCAGAGTGCAAGTGATTAGCAACAACGAAGTCCAGGCGCCGGCGACACTGGCCCCTGCTAGAAGAGAACCCACCAACGAAACCACACCAGCAAAGCGCAGGAACAAACCGAGGTTGGCTTGGGCATTTTCTCGAAGTCTAAAGATCAGCAATGCTGCTGCGAACAGTGAGAACACCGCGACTGTCCAGATCGAGTTGTTGGTAGCTGCTGCAGGCGTCCAGGAGGCGGTTAGCTGAACCTTGTAGGTCATGAAAGCAGCCCACGTGACACCGAACGACAGCGCGGCCATCAAGTTGAATTCGCGAGACGAGGTGTTTGCAACCCGGTGTATCAAGAGGCTGAAAACGATTGCGAGCGCGAGAAACCCAACGGGGTTGACAATCTGGGCTGCGATTGTTGCGTCGACAGTCCAGCGACCGGTAACGATCGTGGCTATGGTCGCGGCAACACTCGACGCAAGAATGGCACTGATCGCCTTGGTCTTGTGCAGGTGGAACATAGAGATAGCGAAGATCACGAGAGCATAGACAGCCCACTCTGCGTGTAGAACCTGGTAATCGCCTTTCGCAAGAACCAGGAAGCCTGCAACGGCCCAAACCACCGCGTTTGCCCTGAACGGCAAAGTGTCTTGCTTGCCGATGAATCTCGATGTCGAGAACCAGACCATGGCTGCCGAAAGAACGGCTGCCAAAACTACCGCGAGCCAAGCCCCCTCGGCCATCGACCAGCGAATCACTAGAAGTGCGCCAGAGACAATCGAAACGGCCAGAAGAATCCAGCTTGATTCGCCCGAGCTGGTTCCTAGGCGGGCAGCGAGCATCCTGTTGGCCACGAACCACACGATTGACAGTGCCAGCGTGATGGCAAAGGTGACTAAAAGGCCCTGGTTCGCGGTTGCGATCATGGTCAATGGTGCTAATGCAGCGATGTTGCCGGCGAGCGCCGAGAGTCTGGCAAACAGGCTCGCCTTGAGCAACCACGCCTTGGCAAAGAGCGCAGCGGCAACAACGGTTAGCCAGGTCGAGAAGAGATTGGTGTCAAGGCGTGAGCCTGAGACTGCGAGAACCAGGTGCAGCAACCAAATGACGCCAGCCGAAACCTGCGACGCACGTGCGGCACCGTAGAAGCGATCAGCGACCTTGTTTGGAATCGAGAACAAAACGATCGCGCCCACAAGCGCATCGGCAATGGTCAGACCCCAGTTTGGTCCAGCCGACGGGCTCTTCAACTGAAGCAGTGTTGCGCCAGCCAAAACAGCGAACCCAAGGTTCCAACTTAGGTTCTTGGCCCAGTTTGGAACCAAGTCGCTCACGATGAAATTTGCACCGCGAAGTTCGATGGCCGCCGATGCTGCCAGCCAGAACGCTGCAAGAACAAAGAAACCAACAGCTGGAGTAGAGGCGAACCCAATCAGCCCGGCAGTCAACGAAAGCAGCGTGGTGAGAAGCACATAGGCCATGGACAATCCAGCGGATACGCGCACGACATTAGAAAGCGCAACTTGCTCGCGGTCGAACAGCTCTGCCTGATACTTGTTTTCGAGTTCGGCCTCGGCCTCTTCTGCGGTCGGCGCCTTCTTGGATTTCTTGGAAGCTGACGCAGCAACTGGTGCCTCGAGGCGAGTTAGACGCCCGACGACATAAACGAGCAGAGCAGCAAGGCTGCCGACAGTCGCGGCTAGGCCAGGCCAGACGTTCAATCCGCTGAGATAACTGGCACTAAACAGCAAGCCCGCAAGTGCAACCGTGATCGGTGCAACGGCAAGCCAGCCAAATACTTTGAAGCGACGACCTAGCCACAGGCTATAGCCACCGGTCACAAGCAGAATGAAAGGCACATAGGGGCTGTGCGCGGGGCTTGCGATCTGCGTATCACCGAATAGACCCAGCGCTGCTGCGGCATAGAGGCCGAGCGCAAGAAAGCCCGACGACAGAGCCGCCAAGAAGTTCGAAATGATGACAAAGTACTTCTTTGAGCGAATCGATCCAAATGCGGTTGCACCAACGATGACCGCGAGCACGCCAGCCTTCAGCGGTAGCGAGAACCATGGCTCGTTCCAGGTGGTGCCAAAGAAAATGCTCAGCGCGATGAGCAACAACGATGCCGCTACGGCAAGCAATGTCTGCTGCGGAGTCAGCTTTGGCAGGGCTCGGCGAGGGCGAAGGGTTGCTGCCTTGACCGGGGCGCGGTTGAGCGTGGCGGCAGCGGTTGCAGTTGTTGCGGTTGCCTCCCAGTCACGCGTGTATTCATCGTTGGCGGCTTGAGCTGCCACCTGCGCAACGGTTGGCGCAGCGGCCGGGGCAACTTCGCCCAACTCTTCGCGCCGCGAGGCATCTTGGGTGGCGGCGAATCCTTCGATTTGGGCTGCGCGCTCGTCGGCGGCGAACAGGGCGTCGAGGGCTTGCTTGTAGGCGGTAAGCGTGGCCTTGCTGTAGTAGCGACCGCAGGAGCAAGTCAGCCACTCGCGGTAGTCGTCATCTGCAAGCGTGATCTCGTGGTCGCAAAGTGGCAGTGAGAAAGTGCTGTGAGCCATCATGAGCCTTTCGACAGGTAACCTCACCCAATAGTCTGCCGAAAAACCGGCGTTTAGGCTGGAAAATTGTCGTCACCATTTTGGGGGACAAACCCGCTGGTAAAGTTTCGTTATGACCAAACGCAACCGCCCTTGGGGTTATCAAGACCCAATCGCGCCATCGCACCCGAAGTGGCAGCTTCACGAAGACACCATCGCGGTGCGCGGCGGTCTGGCTCGTACCGGTTTCGGCGAGACCAGCGAGGCTTTGTTCTTAAACTCTGGCTTCACTTATGACTCGGCTCAGCAAGCTGAGGCAGCGTTCAAAGATGAAACCGACCACTTCTTGTATTCGCGTTTTGCCAACCCGACGGTCACGATGTTCGAGCAGCGTCTGGCTGCTCTCGAGGGTGCCGAGGCAGCTTTTGCGACGGCAACCGGTATGGCCGCGATGTTCGCATCGTTGGCATGCCTAGTAAAGGCCGGCGACCGCGTTGTTGCCTCGGCAGCGATGTTTTCATCTTGCTATGTGGTGCTCACCGAGATTTTGCCTGGTTGGGGCGTTGAGACCGTGTTGGTCGAATCTGGCGACAAAGATGGCTGGCGCCGTGCACTGAGCCAGCCAACCAAGGCCGTGTTCATCGAAAGCCCAAGCAATCCGCTAGCTGAGATCACCGACATTCGTTTTGTTAGCGACCTGGCCCACAAGGTTGGTGCCACCGTCATCGTCGATAACGTTATGGCGTCACCAATTTTGCAGAAGCCGCTGTCTTTGGGCGCAGACGTTGTCATGTATTCGACCACCAAGCACATCGATGGCCAGGGTCGAGTTCTGGGCGGTGCAGTTTTGGGTTCAAAGGACTTCATTAAGAACCACCTGATCCCGTTTACTCGTCACACCGGTCCGTCGATGAGTGCATTCAACGCCTGGGTTTTGGTCAAGTCGCTCGAGACTCTTTCGATGCGAGTCGAGCGCATGTGGACCAGCGCCTTTGCTATTGCAAAGAAGTTTGAGGGCCACGCTGCCATCGAGAGCGTCAACTATCCGTGGCTAAAGAGCCACAAGCAGCACGCGATCGCTAAGAAGCAGATGGCTGGCGGTGGCACCACCTTGGCCATTCGCTTCAAGGGCACCAAGGCACAGGTGTTCAAGTTCATGAACGCACTTCAAGTCATTGACATTTCGAACAACTTTGCCGATGCAAAGTCGCTAATCACTCACCCGTCATCGACCACGCACCGTCGTCTTTCGGCTGAGGTTCAGGCCGAGATGGGCATCACTGCAACCACCGTGCGACTTTCGGTTGGGCTAGAACACCCGAGCGACTTGATTCAGGACATCGAGCAGGCGCTGAAGGTCGCTTTTAAGTAACCGTTCGCAAAGTCGCGCGGATCGGCTGCGACTAGCGAGAGTTTGCGATGCGGGTTAGACCCTCAGTGATGATCGCTCGGCTGGTGCCAATGTTGATTCTCGCAAAATTCTTGTAGTTCTCGCCACCCATGTCTGGCCCTGGCACCAAGGCCACTTTTGCCTTTGTGAAAATCTCTTCGCTCGTCAACCCGAGGTTTGTGATGTCGAGCCAAGCCAAATAGCCCGACTCAGGAATGTGCGAGGTTACCTCTGGCAACAGGCGCTCTAGTTCGGCGAGCAGGTGTTTGGCGTTTTCGTGAATAGTCTCGACGGTTGTTGCCAACCAGGTGTCGCAACTGGTGAAAGCCTCGGCCATGGCAAAGGCACCCAGGATGCTCGAGCGCCAGTGGGTGCCGATCGGCATCTTGGCGGTTTTTGCAGCCATCTCTGGGCCTTGAGTCAAAAGGAACGCAGCTTTGAGACCGGCAAGGTTGAACGACTTGCTCGAGCTGGTGATGCAGACGCCGGTCGCCTCGGCAGCCGGGCCACAGGAAAGATAAGGCACAAACTTTTCAACACTTAGCGGGGCGTGGATTTCGTCGCTGATCACCGTTGCTCCATAGCGCTGTGCAAGTTCGGCGAGCGCGGTGAGCTCTTCGCGCGAGAACACGCGACCAACTGGGTTGTGCGGGTTGCAAAGCAAAACGGTTAGGTGGCCGGCCTGAAACGCGCGTTCGAAGCCTTCGAGGTCAAGTCGGTATTCGTGGTTGCCAGTGATTAGCGGCACATCGAAAGGTTCAATTCGAAGCTCTTTGAGCCACTCGAAGAAACCGCTATAGACAGGGGTAGTCACAACTACTCTGTCACCCGGATGCAGGTTGGCTCGCAAAAACTCGACTGCAGCGACGCCGACATCCGTGGCGATTTTTAGCTGGCTCGGGTCGATCTGCCAGTCCCAATGGCGTTTGGCAAAACCCTCAAATGCCTTTGCTACTTCAGGCACTGGTCCTAGGTAGCCGAGATCTGAGCGCTTGGTGAAGTCGATGATCAGGTCGCGAATCGGCTCGGCAATCTCAAAGTCCATCTCGGCAACGTGCAGAGGCAAAACATCGGCATCGAATCGACGCCACTTCGATGAGTGCCTCGAATAGAGGTCGCTAAGTGGTGGGGTGCTGGTCTGGTTATCGCTCACAAAGCGATTCTGCCACCAACTTGCAGCGCTCGCTAACGCGAAACGTAAGAAAACTAATTCTGCGGAAAACCGAGGTTGATGCCACCGTGGCTAGGGTTTAGCCAGCGTGACGTGATCGCTTTGCCTCTGGTGAAGAAGTGAACTCCCTCAATTCCGTGAGCCTTGGTATCGCCGAAAAGCGAGTTCTTCCAGCCGCCAAACGAGTAGTAAGCCACCGGAACCGGAATCGGCACGTTGATGCCAACCATGCCAACCTCGACTTCGTACTGAAACTTGCGGGCGGCACCGCCATCGTTGGTGAAAATCGCGGTTCCGTTGCCGAACGCACCCGAGTTGATAAGGTTTAGGCCCTCGTCATAAGACTTGACGCGAACAATCGAAAGCACAGGGCCAAAAATCTCCTCGGTATAAACCTTTGAGGTGGTCGGCACGTGATCGAGCAGGGTTGGTCCGAGCCAGAAACCGTTGGCGTCGCCATCGAAGTTGTCATTGCGTCCGTCGTGCACGATGGTCGCTCCGTCGGCTGCTGCAATGTCGATGTAAGACGCAACCTTGTCGCGATGCGCCTTGGTCACCAGCGGCCCCATGTCGCAACCGCGACGGCCATCTCCGGTGCGCAAGGTGCTCATGCGCTCAGTCAACTTGCCGATAAGTGCGTCGGCCACGGGTTCAACGGCTACGACCACCGAGATCGCCATGCAGCGCTCCCCCGCCGAACCGAATCCAGCGTTGATGGCAGAGTCGGCAACCAGGTCTAGGTCGGCGTCAGGCAAGACCAGCATGTGGTTCTTGGCCCCGCCTAGCGCCTGAACGCGCTTGCCGTGAGCCGAGCCGGTTTCATACACGTATTTTGCTATCGGGGTTGATCCGACGAATGAGATTGCGGCAACGTCTGGGTGCGTGAGCAGCCCATCGACCGCCTCCTTGTCACCATTCAGAACCGTGAAGACTCCGTCTGGCAGACCTGCTTCTTTGAAGAGCTTGGCAATCCAGATGGCTGCGCTCGGGTCTTTTTCGCTCGGCTTTAGAACCACGCAGTTGCCAGCGGCGATCGCAATCGGAAAGAACCACATCGGCACCATCGCCGGAAAGTTGAAAGGGCTGATGACGCCAACCACACCGAGCGGCTGACGGGTGCTGTAGACATCGACACCGGTTGATGCGTTCTCGGTGTAAAAACCCTTGAGCAGGTGCGGCATTCCGCAAGCAAACTCGACGACCTCTTGACCGCGAGTGATTTCGCCCAGTGCGTCGCTGAGCACCTTGCCGTGCTCGCTCGTGATGATCTCGGCGAGCTCACCTTTGCGGGCATTGAGCAGCTCGCGAAACGCGAACATGACGCTCTGCTTCTTCGACTGCGGGGTGTCGCGCCATTCGCCGAAGGCATCGTGGGCGGTTGAGATTGCGTGCTCGATCTCGGCGGCGTTAGCCAAAGCCACGTGCTTGGTCACCACGCCGAGAGCCGGATCAAAGACCTCGCCGGTTCGGCCAGAGTTGCTCGGATACTCAGCGCCGGCAATCCAGTGCGGCACAACGGGCAATGTGGTCATGATCTCTCGTATCTCAATCGGTAGTGTTTCAACTCTAGTTTGGCGCAAACTGCGGGCTATAAACTCGCAGTGTGCAACTGACTTTTTCGGGTGATGTGTTTGAGTGGCGTGGACCTGCGCCGTTCTTTTTCGTTGAGGTGCCGCCCGAGGAGTGCGCCGAAATCAAATCGGTATCGCACATCGTGAGCTATGGCTGGGGCGTGATTCCGGCGAAGGTGAAGATTGGCAGAACCGAGATCACCACGTCGCTGTTCCCCAAGCAGGGAAAATACTTGGTGCCCATCAAAGATGCGTTGCGCTCACCCGAGGCAATCGGCGTTGGCCAGAACGTCAAGATTGTTTTGACCATCGACGTTTAGTTCGCGTTCAGTCGGCAGGTGTTTTGGTTGTGTCTAGAGCTTGGCGAATAAGAGCCAGCCTGCGATGCTGAACATGACCGCGGCAATCACGGTGTCGAGAACGCGCCAGAATATCGGCTTTGACATCAACCCCGATGCCGCCCGCGCACCAAACCCAATGCCAAAGAACCAGGTTGCACTTGCCAGTGCCGCGCCCAGAGCAAAGAACCAGCGATTCTCACCGAACTGGTTGCCGATGCTGCCCAAAAGAATCACCGTGTCTAGGTAGACGTGCGGGTTCAAGAACGTGAAACCAAGCACCGCCGCAATCACCTTGCCGCGTGAGACTTCTTGTTTGCCGGCGGCATCCATGGATTCATTCTTGGCGGCGGCTCGCAGCGACTGGATTCCGAACCAGGTTAGATAAAGCACACCAAACAAGCGCGCACCTTCGAGCAGCCATGGTAAGCCGGCGATGACGGCACCTAGTCCAGCGATTCCTAGCGTGATTAGCGTGGCGTCGGCTGCTGCGCAAATAGCGACGACTAGCAGAACGTGCTTTTTGGTGAGTCCTTGGCGAATGACAAAAGCGTTCTGCGCGCCAATCGCAACGATCAGTCCGAGGCTGGCAAGAAAACCTGGGATAAAAGCGATCACGCCAGCACTACCCGCTTATAAACGTGGCCATACTTGTCGCGCTCGAGCAACCCCATCTCGACCAGCATGCGACGAATCAAAGCAAAGTCATCGACAACTTCTAGAAAGGCGTCGTTGATTTCTCGTTCGGTGTATTCGCGGTCGAACTCGATTCGCTCCAACGCCCAGCGAGCCAAGATCTCTTTGCGAGAAAGTTTTACTGGCAGGCGTTTGATGCGCCCATCAGAACCAATAAGTGTGCGAAGTTCGGCTGGGACATCCATGTTGTCAGCCTATTGCACCAGCGCTTTGACCCGACGCATGGTCTCAGCCTGGTAATCAGGGATGATTGCCTGATGCTCGGGGTTCGAAGTCTCGAACAGGTAGTTGAGCAGAACAACGCGCCGTTGAACACGCAAGATATCCAGGTCGCGCTTACTGAAGGTCATAAGCGGTGTTACAGAACGATAGCCATCGAGCAGGCTTTGATTCTGCTCTTCGGTGTCTAGGTAGTAAATCGCAGTGGCCAAGTCCATCAGCGGCGTGCCCATCATTGCGTCGTCAAAGTCGAAAACCGCCAAAGCACCGTTGTGCCACATCAGGTTCCAACTGTGCATGTCGGCATGGATGGGTTGCGGTTCGTTCTCGGCAAGTTGCCGATCGACCACTTCTTGAATCAATTCGTACGCGATCTTCATTTGCTCTCGATCGGCTTGTGAGAGAGCACCAGCCTGACCACACAGATAGTCGGTGGCACCCCACAACACCGAATCGATCAGTGGCAGGCTCGCGCCTGGCTCGAACTTGAACCCCTTTGACCCAAGGTGAAGCTTGGCCATCGCGGCTCCGGTGGCGAAAAGTTGATCCGGGGTTGGTTCATCGCCAACCTCCTCTCCCTCAAGCCACGAGAACAGCACCGCTGGCAGGGTTCTGCCAGAGGCATCGTGGTGAGCAAAGGTGATGAACTCGCCCGATGAGTTGGCGATCGGCGCTGGGACCAAAACATCTCGGATGCTCTGAACCCACTGAACTTCGGCGTGCAGATTTTCTAGAGTTTTAGTCGAGTTCACGTTGACTCGAAGGGCAAATCGCTCGCCGCCGACCGTGGTGACCTTGAAAGTCGAGTTGAAACCGTGATTGATCGACTCGAAACCGGCAACATCGAGATCAAACTGACTCAGGATGCCTTGCACACAGGAGGTCAGGCTCTCTATCTGAGCTTCGTTCGTCAGATTTTCAAATGCGGTGGATTCGGTCACCTGAATACTCTGCCATAAAAGAAAAATCCCGGCCCCTCGTGAGAAGGAGACCGGGATTTCGTGCACCCCCTCGGACTTGAACCGAGAACCCACTGATTAAGAGTCAGTTGCTCTGCCGATTGAGCTAGAGGTGCGTGTTGTGAAGCACAACGAGATTCGATATTACTAGCATTTTGCTGCTCGCGCCAACCCCCTTTCGCCATAGACTCTAATCAGCATTGGCTATAGACGGCAAAGAGGACCATCATGAACGAATTACGACTCGAAGAGGGCAGCAAAGCCCCAGGTTTTGAACTATTTAACCAAGATGGCACACCGCTCAAGTTCTCAGAACTTGCTGGCAAAAAATCCATCGTCTACTTTTATCCAGCCGCGTCAACGCCTGGCTGCACCAAAGAGGCTTGCGAGTTTGAAGAGAACCTTGGCCCGCTCGAGGCCGCTGGTTACACCGTTGTTGGTATTTCACCGGACGCCCCTGCCAAGCTAAAGAAGTTTCAGACCAGCCAAGATCTTCACTTTGAACTCTTGAGCGACCCAGAACTCAAAGTTCACAAGGCATGGGGTGCTTTCGGAACTAAGTCGCTTTATGGCCGCGTCTATGAAGGCGTGCTTCGTTCGACTTTTGTGATCGACGAAAAAGGCATCATCACTCACGCGCTCTATAACGTCAAGGCCACCGGCCACGTGAACATGCTGCGCGGCAAACTAGGAATCTAGAGCTGGCCTCTAAATTTCGCGTCTAAATATTGGCGCTACGTTTTTGCTAGAAAGCAAAACGACGATGGCAATTGCCGGAATCACCAAAGCGAAACCAAATGCCAGGTTGGCAAATTTGCCGCTGAATTGGCCGCCAGCCAAAAGCAACATTATTAGTTGCCAAAAAATCACAGGTGTGCGCGCCGAACGCTTTGCCTTGAGCAAGCCATTACCAAGCCAAGCCAACCAAACCGAAGCTGCGACACAAAAGCCGATCAGCGCAAACATGGTTGGCAGCACGATCGCCTGACCGACATTGATGCCCCACAGAAAGAAAAGCGCTAAAGAAAAAGTTGCAGCACTTTCAACAAACACCACGATTGCAGCCAGGCGAAGTGCCGTCGGAATGGTTTTTTTGGTCATTTTTCGCTAATTCCTCGATATTGGGTATTGCCAAAAGGGGTGCTGTGTGGAACGATTTTTATTAGGAAACCACACCACGAACCGCTTTTCAAGCGTATGCCACTGGCATCAATGACTGGTTCAAAAGGTTCCTAAGAATTCGGCATCGACGCCAAGATTTTCCGTTCCGACTACAACTAAAGGACTACGCATGGACATGCAGTGGCTAAACGAAGCTCGTTGCCTAACCGAAGACCCTGAGCTATTTTTTCCAGTCGGAAACACCGGGCCTGCCGCCGAGCAGATCGAACAAGCCAAGGCAGTTTGCCGCGAATGCAAGGTTTCTAGCAGTTGCCTTGAGTACGCAATCAAAGAGAACCAGGATTCTGGTGTTTGGGGCGGACTCAGCGAAGATGAGCGCAAGTCTCTCAAGCGCAAGTACGCACGAGCTCGTCGAGCCGGCTAGCCAAAATTTTGAAAACCGCACCTTCGGGTGCGGTTTTCGCTTTAACCGGAGCCTCTAGAGGGGCAGAACGATAACCACGCGGGTTCCGCCCTCAGTTGGTGAGAACCAACGAATCGTTCCCCTAAGTTCACCCTCGATGAGCGTCTTGATGATCTGGGTTCCCAGCCCATCGCCCAACACTCCACCGGCAAGACCTTTGCCGTTGTCTGAGATGTTGATGGTCAACTGCTTAGGCTTGCGCTCTGCGTTGATGGCCACCACCCCGCTGCGGTCAGCCAACCCGTGTTCCACGGCGTTCGTCACAATTTCGGTCAACGCGACCGCCAAAGGTGTGGCTATCTCGCTTCGAAGCATTCCAAACTTGCCATCGATCAGGTTTCGCACAGTCGTTCCGTGACTTGCGGCCAATTCGGTGGCAAGCAGCATGACGCGGTCAAAGACTTCGTCAAAGTTGACATCTTGGTTTAGTCCACTTGAAAGAGTGTCGTGCACCAAGGCGATGGCAGAGACTCGGCGCATTGCCTGATCTAGAGCTTCTTTGGCCTCACTGTTGCCACTGCGTCGCGACTGGATGCGCAAGAGCGAGGCGACCGTCTGCAGGTTGTTTTTGACCCGGTGGTGAATCTCGCGGATGGTGGCATCTTTGGTGATCAACTCGCGCTCTTGGCGACGAAGCTCTGTGACGTCACGGCAAAGCAAAATGGCACCGTAGCGCTCACCTGATCGCCGAAGCGGAATCGCGCGAACGGAAAGGGTCAGGTTCTTTGACTCAAGGTCACTTCTCCACGGCGCACGACCAGTGACAACCAGTGCCAACGATTCGTCAACGCGCATCTTTGTCTTCAGCGCGCTGGTAACCATTTCGCTCAACGATCGGCCGACTAGCTCGCCTGAGACCCCGAGTCGATTGAACGCCGAAAGAGCGTTAGGTGAGGCAAACTCAACCTCGCCGTCGACATCGAGACGAATAAGCCCGTCATTCACGCGAGGCGCACCTCGTTTTGGGCCGGTTGGATTTGAGAAATCTGGATAGCTGCCATCGGCGATCATCGAAACCAGGGCTTGCCCGCATTCGCGGTAGTTGATCTGAAGCTTCGAAGGTTCTCTCGCCTCACTTAGGTTGTTGTGAATGGTGACAACACCAATCGGTTGAGCCGTAACCTCTTGGCTCTTGGAATTGACGGTGCGACGAACAGGAATCGCTGCGAGCTTGACTTGCATGCCCTCGAAAACATCTGGCCCAACCAGGTCTACGGCCGAGGCATCTTTGAATGCTTGTTTGATCAAAGAATCCCAGCTTTTGCGGGGCGCTTCGCCGCTGATGTCTCTATAGAAGATAGTTGCGGCACTGGACGGACGGGCGTGCGAAACCGCGATGAAAGAGCCCTCAGAATTTGGCACCCACAAAACCAGGTCGGCGAACAGCATGTCAGCGACGATTTGCCAGTCTGCGGTTAGAGCGTGAAACCAATCGAGGTCGGCAGAGTTTGTCGGACCATGCTTTTTGATCAAATCGCTGAGTGTTGACACGAAACGAGTCTAGACCCGCAGTTGCTGGGCTAGAGCCTTGATCGCCAAAGCGTATGGGCTTCTGCGCCTAATCAAACGCACGGGCACACCACTTCTGACTGCGGCATCGGTGTTAGCAGGGTCGTCGGGCAAAAAGGCAAACGGTGTGATTTTGACTAATGACGCAAACGTCTCTCTCAGTTGAGCCTCGGCCTTGGAGCCACTGACTGTCTCTCTTACTCGATTGACGATTAGGTGCAAAGAAGCATCGGCTCGCAGCCGTTGAACATCTAGAAGTTGTCGCAACATTCGGTGCACACCAATGGCATCGGCGTGCGCAAGACAAATCAACTTTTCGGCATTTGAAACAACGTAGCGAGTGAGTTCGTTTCTGCCCAGCGCAGCGCCGTCGGTGCGCAAAGCGGGTTCCAGTGACGATGCAAGGTCAAAAATCGCTACGTCGAATTCGGTTGAAGCCGTTCTAAGAATTGCTTCGATAGCACTCGGAGTGATTTCGGGCCATCTCGAGGCTCCACTGATGCCGGGCAAAAGCCAAAACGAACTTCCAGCGGAATCGACCTTAATTGACACGCGCAAGAGTTCAGCTGAATCGAGTTTGGCCTCACGGGCCAACTTGCAAGCCGCACTGATGCCAGTTGATTGATCGGAGGCTGCCACCTGCAACGCCAAACTGGGTGCAACGAGATCCGAATCAATCAAAAGGATGCGTTTTCCTGCCACCGCCAAAGCGTCGGCCAAGTTCAAAGCCAGAGTCGACTTGCCAGATGCTCCAGCTGGCCCCCAAACTGCGACTGTGGTCACAGGGGCCAGTATGGCCTCAAACTCGGGCTCTAAGGAGGCCTGCGGCACGAACTCATCGCTCTGCATAGAACTTCCTCTAACCTTCGCCAACACCGCGTTCAGGCGCTGAGGCAGTTGATCGGCGCTAGCCATCGGCGACCGTTGGATTCAAAACAAGTGACAAGACTGAACCGTCGGCCTGAGCCAAAAGCAGCGGCGATACATAGTCAGAAGAAACCAAAAGTTCGACCGTGGTGCGACTCTGCCCCATGCTCGAGTTCTGCGAAACGTTCGAAATAGTTGCAGAAAGGGCTATCGGCTCTGGGCTGCCTTCTACCTGACCGAGTCGAACCTGTGTTGCCCACACGTCGACTGTTCGGCCGGCGACCACCTGACGAGGAAGACTTTGGCTCAAGGTCAAGGCAATCGGCACGCGTGAACCGCTTGGCATACCGATCGCGGTCTTAGGAACGAGTTCACCTGCCATTACGTCACGTCTTGCAAAGCCCTTTTGAGGAACCGAACCTGGTGTTAGGTATAAGCCGGCTTGACTGCCGAAGTTGAAGGTCTTGCTCTCAAACTGATCGGGAGAAACGGCATCACCCGCAAAAATGTTCGTCTTGGCTACCAGAACCGATGACGGCGAACCAGACGAAGGAAAAATCGCCAATGAGACGCCAATAACGCCGGCGACCACAAGAACTATCCTCGGCCACCACCGTGACCTCAACGGGCGTCTTAGTCGGTGCACACTCATGCCCCCATTGTTGACCTATATCGTCAACTCTCGCTGTGGTTATTCACAATCCCGATCTCGATTCGAGCCAGAGCACCAAAGGCAATGATCATCTGACTCGCCTGATTCACCGGTTGCACGAGTAGCCAGTGGCGATCGCATTGCAAAATCGTTGCCGAGACGGCATCGTCGGTTTGTTGATAGTGCAGCATCACTCTCTGCCCAATCACGCTGTCGCTAACCCATTTATGTAGTTTCACCTTTGGCTTTGGGCGCGCGGTTGCCAGCACTGTTAGTACCTCAAATTTTTGAATTGCCGCCAAGCGAAATGCCACCACAGCGACGCCACAGGTGCCGAGCGCAAAATCCGAGCCGAAAACCACGTTTCGAACCACGATGCCTTCGGCGTTCACGGTTATTCGAGCGTCTCGTGTTTTAGCCAACAGATCAGAAATGGGATCTTCGCTAGCATTCTCGAACGCAACTTCAGCCTCGATGTCCTCAAACATCCGAATCAAATCCACCTCGTGATTGTGGACGAGTCCAGAGGTTGAAAAGAGTTATCCACAGCCAGAAATTATTTATTCGGTTTTGGGAGTAGGTTCGACGAACCCAAGTTGGGGGAAACGGGCCTATGGCCATTTTGGAAGGATAAGGAAAAAGCTATGAGTTACGAAGTGTTAGTAGATGACGACGAAGATCTAAGCAATCTTCCTGACCCAGCCCCGGTGCTTCGAAGCATTGCGCCTGGCGTGGTTGAGGTATTGGCCGGAGTGCGAAACGTTGAACAGTTGAGCGCAAACCTGAGTGAAAACGTTTATTTGAAATTGCGCGAGCGTGCAGCGAACCTAGCTCGATCGCGAAGTGCGAGCGGCGAGAAGTTCTCTCGCCCCGATGTGATCGTGAAAAATCTTCACCACGAGTCACACCGCCCAGGGGTAGTTCAATCTGTTGTCTTGGTGAAAACCAAGATGCGCACTCGCGCAGTTGCGATCAGGCTAGAAATGCGAAACCGACGCTGGCAGGCAACGTCGGTTTCGATTCTCTGAGTGAGATTAGTTTGGTCTCTTGAAGAACGAAGAACCTTGGCCGTTCTGTGGCGGAGTCTGCTTGTTGGTTTGAGCAGGCTTTGCCGCAGCGGGGGCCGCTGACGGTTCATTGTGAACCTCGTTTTCGCCAGACTCGCCTGGTGCCGAATAAGTCAGTTCACTTTCGTTCTGAACATTCTGCGCTTCAACCTGAACGTCTAGGTTGAACATAAAGCCAACAGTCTCTTCTCGAATCGCGCCCATCATCTGCTGGAACATCACGAAACCTTCGCGCTGGTACTCAACCAAAGGATCACGTTGGGCCATTGCTCGCAGGCCGATGCCCTCTTTGAGATAGTCCATCTCATAAAGGTGGTCACGCCATCTGCGGTCAACGACCGACAAGACAACACGGCGCTCTAGTTCTCTCATGCCGGCCTCACTGATCTCGTCAGTGCGGCGCTGATATGCAATGCGCGCATCGCTCAGAATCTCTTCAGCCAACCAGCGTTTGGTCAACTTGGCGCGGTTTCCTGCAGCTTCAAGCACCTCGCCGATTTCAAGGCCAACTGGGTAGATGGTCTTGAGTTCAGCCCAAAGTGCGTCAAGGTTCCAGTCACCAGAAGTGTCTTGAATGTGAACATCGACGATGCTCGTGATCACGTCGTCTAGGAACCCATCGACTCTCGAAGCAATGTCGTCTCCTGCAAGGATGTGCTTTCGGTCGTTGTAGATTACCTCGCGCTGACGGTTTAGAACGTCATCGTATTTAAGAACGTTCTTTCGAATCTCGGCATTTCGGCCTTCAACCTGTGACTGCGCGCTGGCAATTGCGCGACTGACCAGCTTTGACTCGATTGCCATGTCGTCAGGAACGTTTGGGTTGTTCATGATTGCTGCGGCGGCATTTGAGTTAAAAAGTCTCATCAAGTCGTCGGTCAACGAAAGGTAGAAGCGTGACTCACCCTTGTCACCTTGACGGCCGGCGCGACCACGAAGCTGGTTGTCGATTCGACGCGATTCGTGGCGCTCGGTGCCAAGCACATAAAGACCGCCGGCTTCTAGAACCTTCTCAGATTCTTCGGCAACCTGTTCTTTAATTTTGGCGAAGGTTTCATCCCAGGCTTTTTGATACGCTTCTGGGTTCTCTTCGGCGTTCAGACCCTGCTTGGTAAGAATGTCTACGGTCAAGAACTCGGCGTTACCACCGAGCATGATGTCGGTTCCACGACCCGCCATGTTGGTGGCCACTGTCACACCGCCAAGTCGACCAGCCTGGGCAACGATTGCCGCTTCTCTTGCGTGGTTCTTGGCGTTCAAGACCTCGTGGCGAACTCCTCGCTTAGCGAGCAGCTTGCTGAGGTATTCGCTCTTTTCAACGCTGGTAGTTCCAACCAGAATTGGTTGACCCGATGCGTGGCGTTGAGCAATGTCTTCGACCACCATCGCGAACTTGATTTCTTCGTTCTTGTAGATAAGGTCGCTTCGGTCCATGCGAACCATTGGCTTGTTGGTCGGAATCGGAACAACGCCAAGCTTGTAGGTGCTCATGAACTCGGCGGCTTCGGTTTCGGCAGTACCGGTCATGCCGGCGAGCTTTGTGTAAAGGCGGAAGTAGTTCTGAAGGGTCACGGTCGCCAGGGTCTGGTTTTCGGCCTTAACCTCAACGCCTTCCTTGGCCTCGATCGCCTGGTGAATGCCCTCGTTATAGCGGCGCCCCGGAAGAATGCGGCCCGTGTGCTCGTCAACAATGAGCACTTCGCCATTCATTACGACATAGTCTTTGTCGCGCTTGAACAGCGCTTTGGCGCGAATCGAATTGTTCAGGAACGAAATGAGTGGGGTGTTGGCAGACTCATAAAGGTTGGAAATTCCTAGGTAGTCTTCAACCTTTTCGATGCCAGGCTCGAGAATGCCTACAGTGCGCTTCTTCTCGTCGATTTCATAGTCGATTACCGGCTGGAGGCGCTCGGCGATCTTTGAGAACTCGGCAAACCAACGGTTGGCATCGCCAGAAGATGGTCCCGAGATGATCAGCGGGGTGCGAGCCTCGTCGATGAGAATCGAGTCAACTTCGTCAACGATCGCAAAAAAGTGGCCACGCTGAACAAGGTCGGCCGACTGCCAGGCCATATTGTCGCGAAGGTAGTCGAAACCGAACTCGTTGTTGGTTCCATAGGTAATGTCGCAAAGGTACTCTTCGCGACGTTCTGCTGGGGTTTGCCCACCAATGATGCAACCGACCTTCATGCCTAGCGCACGAAAAACTCGCCCCATCAAGTCACTCTGGTAGCTCGCCAAAAAGTCGTTCACTGTTACTACGTGCACACCGCGCCCCGCGATGGCGTTTAGGTAGGCCGGAAGGGTGGCCACAAGGGTTTTTCCTTCACCAGTCTTCATCTCGGCAATGTTGCCTAGGTGAAGAGCCGCACCACCCATGATTTGAACGTCGAAGTGGCGCATTCCAAGGGTGCGAACAGAAGCTTCTCGAACGGCGGCAAATGCCTCAGGAAGAAGGTCGTCGAGCGATTCTCCAGCGGCGTATCGCTCACGCAGAATTGTGGTTTCGTTGCGCAGTTCCTCGTCGGTCAGCGCCTGAAACGATTGCTCAAGTGCGTTGACTGCAACGGTGTAGTTGCGTAGCTTGGCAAGGATTCGTCCTTCGCCGGCACGCAGCAACTTGTTTATTACATTTGCCAAAATCTGCTCCAAACCTGGGTTCTAGTCAATCTTAGACGCGCAGACTTAACGCAGCACCTAGCAAGCCACCCCCGTGGGGCATATACGCCGATGGCGAAACAGCCTAACAGTGAACCTATTCGAGTGCGATGACGCCGTAATTCCAGCCTTTGCGCTTGTAGACCACGCTCGGCTTGTCGTTTTCGGCATCGATGAAAAGGTAGAAATCGTGACCAAGCATCTCCATGTTGTCTAGCGCTTGAGAAACGGTCAGGCGATGGCTCTCAAAAGCCTTTCGGCGAATCACGATTGGTGTTGTGTTCTTGACCACTGGCGCTGTCTCTGACTCGACTTCGGGCGCGATACCCAAAAGAACTTCGGCAGCCACCGGTTGAATATCGAGGGCGGCAAAATCAGAAGCACTTAACTCGCTTGCTCCAAGTGATCCGTGGCGGCCGTGGTGCACCTTGCGCTTGTCTGAAACGCGG
>CAILJO010000073.1 GCA_903834635.1 uncultured Micrococcales bacterium
CAGATCACCATCGCTCTTGCCATTACGATTCCGCTCGGCATCACTACGGCTGTGTTCTTGAACGAAATCGGCGGCAAGTTCGCCAAGTTTGTTCGTACCATCGCCGATGCAATGACCGCACTGCCTTCAATCGTGGCCGGTTTGTTTGTGCTTTCGGCGTTCATTCGAACCGGCGTTGTTGCGCGTTCGGGCTTTGCTGCATCCCTGGCCATCACCGTGATGATGCTGCCTATCGTCATTCGCGCCTCCGATGTCGTTTTGCGACTCGTAGCCAACAACCTTCGCGAGGCATCGCTTGCCCTCGGTGCAACCAAGTGGCGCACCGTTTGGCACATCGTTTTGCCGACCGCACGCTCGGGCTTGGTCACTGCGGTTATCTTGGGCACCGCCCGCGGAATCGGTGAGACGTCACCCGTTTTGCTCACCTCGGGTATTTCTGCCGTCATGAACTTCAACCCGTTCAGCGGCCCAATGATCTCGTTGCCGCTGCAGGTTTTTGACTTTGTGAAGTCACCAGAGCCAACCATGATCGCCCGCGGTTTTGGAACAGCCGCAACGCTTTTGCTTTTGGTGCTGGTGCTCTTTGTGCTCGCCCGCACATTCGGTGGCAAGGCTCCGGGCAACCTATCTAAGAGCGCCCAACGTGCAGTTCACCGCCAGTCGCTCGCCGACGAAGCTCGCATCGAAGCCGCAATGGCTAGCAATAACGCTCCGACCAAAAGGAATCAAAAAAAGTGAAAAACCTAATCACCAAGATTTCATCAATCGTCATTTTGTTAGGCGTGCTGCTAGGCCTGGCCTCGAGCCCTGCGTCAGCTGAAACGTACTTTCCGATCACCGGTTCGGGTTCGACCTGGTCGCAGAACGCACTAGACCAGTGGCGTCGAAACGTTTATTCAAACTATGGCATCACCGTGAACTACACGGGTGTTGGTTCGTCTGCCGGTCGCCGCGACTTTATTGCCAAAACCGTCGACTACGCGGTGAGCGAGATTCCGTTTCAAAGCCACCCCGAAGATGGCTCGCAGCCAGAGATTCCGACCACCAAGTTTGCTTACATGCCGATTGTTGCCGGTGGAACCTCGTTCATGTACAACTTGCAAATTGGTGGCAAGCGAGTCACCAACCTTCGTCTAAACGGCGAGACCATCACCAAGATTTTCACCGGTGTGATCACCAACTGGAACGACCCTGCCATCGCCAAAGACAACCCTGGCTTGACCATGCCAAACAAGGTCATCACCCCGGTTGTTCGTTCTGACGGTTCAGGAACCACCGCTCAGTTCACCCTGTGGATGTCGAAGAAGCAGAGCTCGCTCTGGAACGCATTCTGCAAAAAGGTTGGTCGCGCGACACCTTGTGGGCTTACCTCTCAGTACCCTAACTACAGCGGCTTCAAGAGCCAGAGCGGTTCAAACGGTGTTGCCGGCTATGTGTCGCAAGACTATGGCCAAGGCGCAATCACATACGTCGAGTATTCATATGCACTCAAGTCTGGTTTTCCGGTCGTGAAGGTTTTGAACAAGTCTGGCTATTACGTTGAGCCAACCGCTCAGTCGGTTGCTGTTGCGTTGCTGCAAGCCAAGATCAACGAGAACCCAAAGTCGACCGACTATCTGACACAAATCTTGGATGGCGTTTATGACAACGCCGACCCTCGCGCCTATCCGATCTCGTCATACTCATACATGATTGTGCCAACCGAGGTCGCCGGAACCTTCAGCTTGCAAAAGGGCAAGACTCTTGGCGCCTTCGCTCACTACATGCTTTGTGAAGGTCAGCAGCAGGCCGGCGCACTTGGTTATTCGCCACTGCCGCTAAACCTTGTGCAGGCAGGATTCAAGCAGATTGCTCGAATTCCTGGTGCCTCCGATGCCGCCAACGTCGACATCTCTAAGTGCAACAACCCGACCTTCAAACCTGGCGACGCACCAGGTCACAACCTTCTCGCTAACACGGCACCTCAGCCTCAGGCCTGCGACAAAGAAGGAGCCACTCAGTGTGAGACCGGTTCTTCAACCTCAACGGGCGGCACTGGCGGCACGGGCACAGGTGCCGGCACTGGCGGCACCGACAGCGGCTCGGGCTCGGGTGGTTCAACCTATGTTGGCCCAACCGGCAACGGCAAAGCCAACCTCGAGGCCTATGCCTATGAGCCACCAAAGCCGGTTTGGGGTCTAAGTCAAACCTTCATGGTTATCGCTGGCCTGCTCGCGATCATCCTGGTTATCGCACCGCCATTCGTTCTTCGTCGTCTTGAAAAACGAAAGTCTGGCGAATAGTCATGAACAAAAAGGTCATTCGCGAAATCAAACTCATCGCCGCCAGCTTTGCCGCTGCCAGCCTGACGCTTGGTGTTTTGCTCGCTCCGTCGGCTGTGCAGGCGAGCGACTTTGGTGCGGCCGCCGTTGAGACGTCGTCGGCGCAAACTATCGCAGCCTCAGACTATGACCTCGACTATGCCCATGCACCAATGCCCGACCTCAAGGTCACTGTTTCGCAAACACAAGACTTGACGTCGCAAGGCATCATGGTTTCTTGGACAGGCGGCAAAGAGTCGGTGCGCCCGTCAAACGACGGTGGATCAAACTTCTTGCAAATCATGCAGTGCTGGGGTGACGATCCAAACCACCCGGGTCACCCTGACCGCACCACTTGCCAGTATGGTGCTTTTGGCACGCCGGGCAGCGAGCGCACTGCGACCACCGCAACCGAAAACGTCGACTCTCAAGACGTCAAGTTCACCAAACCAGGCACCGGCTGGGCCAACCCGCCATACACCTCGATTCCATTCAACTCGGCAACCGGAACCCAGGTCTGGGACCTCAAGCGAAACCAAAATGGCTCACTCGACTTCAACTCAGACATCAACATGGCATCAAACGAGTTCTTCTCAAAGTTGACCTCAAACGAGGTCACCTGGGCAGCCTCAGATGCCGCCGGAGTTGGGCAGTCGAAGTTCGAAATTCAAACCGCGTCTCAGTCGCCGGGCTTGGGTTGTGGCAACGCTAAGAAGGTCAACGGAAAATACATCGGGCAGCCTTGCTGGATTGTTGTCTTGCCTCGTGGCACTGCCGATAACCGCCAAAGCAGCATTTCGCAAGGTGGTCTCTTCTGGGATGCCTGGAAGCACCACCTAGCCATCAAACTCGGCTTCAGACCACTTGGTGTTCGTTGCCAGATTGGTGTGCCCGAGCGTCAAGTTCAAGGCAGCGAACTTATCGGTGCCGCCTTTGCATCTTGGCAGCCAGACCTTTGTGGCGGTTCGGTCAAGTCTGCCTTTGTTATTAGCAACCAATTCGACGGTGACTCGCTCGACTCGGCCGCATCAACCTCGAGCAGCCCACTGGCAATCACCACTCGTGCCAACAATCTTCAAGCCAATGACCCTCTTGTCTATGCGCCACTGGCAGTCGGCGGCGTGTCTTTGAGCTTCGCGATCGATCGCAACATCAATGAATCGCTCACGGTCTCGAACGAACTAAGGTCGCGCAACTTCACGCCGTTCACCAAAATGAACATCACACCAAGGCTCCTCGCGAAGCTCTTGACCTATTCATATAAAGAGTCTCTGCCTTGGGGTGCCGACATCACCGAGCTTGGCAACAACTCTCGAAACCTAACCAACGACCCAGACTTTTTGGCCGTGAACAGCGACCAGGCCGATTGGCAAGCTATGGACCTCAAATTCGGTGGCCTTGCCGACGCTTTGATTCCAAACTCGCGTTCTTATCTAGCCGAGCGCGTTTGGAAATACATCATGAGCAACAAAGATGCTCGCGACTTCATGGCCGGCAAAGCCGATCCTTATGGCATGAAGGTCAACCCTTGGTACTGCACCGATGCCAAAATCAACCCGACCAAGGCGGCTTTCTCGCTTCCTAACCCTGGCTTTCCTAAGGCCGACCCCATCGAGCGTGCCGACACCACGGCGACAGATCCAACGCACGGTGGAGGCGTGGTCAACTTGGTGACTTGGCGTCCATACATTTCTGACTTTGAGACTGGCGCGCTATCAACCCTGACCGGAAACTCCTACACCCTCGGTGGCTGGAATAACCAGGCCAACCCACCGGCTTATGCCAAAACGGGCCGCTCGCTTCCGGGTCAACAACGTGTTCTGTCGCTCACCACCACTCCGGCAGCCGAGCGTTATCAAACCTTCCAGGCCTCTTTGCTAAATGCAGCTGGTCAGTTCGTTGCACCGACTACCAAGTCGCTGCTCGCGGCAGAATCAGTCATGACTCCGACAGTCGAAAACGCTTCTGTCTTTGAATACAACTTCGACTCTGCTTCGGCAAAAAAGAGCCAGGGTGCCTACCCGCTGGCAACACCGATCTATGCCGCTTTGAATCCGCTTCAAACTGACTCAGCCGCTCGAAGCGCCTATGCAAACATGATTAGATTCGCCGTCGAAAAGGGTCAAACGCTTGGCACCAACCAAGGTCAACTTCCGCTTGGTTATGCGCCTTTGAACTCTAAGTTCAAGGCCATCGCTGTGACCGCCGCCGACGCCATTGCAAGCGGAAAATCTCCTCTGGCAACCCCCACAGATGGCGGAAACACCACGCCAACTCCACAGCCAACTACCCCAGAAAAGGTCGTCGCTTCTGGGGTTACACCTAAGGACCCAACACTGGCGTTAACCTCCGCTTCAGTTCCTATTGGTGCAGCGTTGTTGCTGTGTGCATTGATGTTTTACGGGCTATTAAGAACTCGTAAATCGCGCGGCTAACTAGCCAGTTCATCCTTTTAGAGTCTGAGAAAACTCAGGCAGGCACATCGATCGTGATTGCCTAACTCTTGAAAGGAAAGATCCTTGTTCAACGCTAAGAAAATCGTTGCAACTGCCGCCATCTTTGGTGCCGGATTCGCAGCATTCTCGTCTAGCTCTGTCGTTCAGGCTGAGCCAGTCTCTAACTCATACGCAATCGTTGGTTCGGACACCCTAGAAGACGTCGTCAACGCGATCGTCAACGGAACCGCAATCACAGGCGCAACTGTTCGTGTAACCATCAACGGTGCAACCCTTGGTTCGTTCGACGCAACCGGTGCTCCTTACATCATCACCAAGCCAGGTGGCGTTCGTTTCTCACGTCCAAACGGTTCGGGCGAAGGCTTCCAGGCCCTCAGCGCTTCGATCGGTGACGCAAACGTAGCAAACAACAACCTATTCACCTCTGGCACCTACCAGAACAAGGGTGAGGCAAGCGTTTCAGGCTCAGGTGGCGCAACCATGCCAGCAAGCCTTAAGAACATCAACATCAACGGCCAGGTCGACCTGTCTCGCTCATCAAGCAGCGACCCAAAGACCACCAAGCAGACCGCTGCAGATGCAACCGCAACCATCGTTCGCGTTCCATTTGCACGTGACGCAATCGCAATCGTTATGGCTCCTGCCCTAGCAACCGCCGTTTGTGCTGCAGAAGGCCAGACCGGAACCTGTGTTCCTTACCTAACCGCAGCTCAGCTAGGTTCGCTATACGAAACTGCTAGCGCCAACCCAACGCTGACCATCAACGGCACCGTTATCACCTTCAAGCCTGTTATTCCTCAGGCTGGTTCAGGAACCCGCAAGGACTTCTTGGGCAAGGTCGTTACCGGAACCAAGGACAGCAACAACCAGACTCCTGCATTCCTTGCAGCTGAAACTGCTGGTTACGTAGCAACTGGTCAAGAGCACGACGCCATCTCAGCAGCATTCATCGCTGCTGGTGACGCCGCTATCGAGCCAATGTCAGCATCACGCTGGATCGCTATGAAGAACGGTGCGTCATACGACAAGTCGGGCAACGCAGTAATCGGTGCTGTTGCAACTTCAACCACCTTGGTCAACAGCGTTATTGCTTCGCCAGTAACCGTTACCGCAGGTGTCTACTCACCAAACGCGAGCTACTACGCAGACACCACTTGGGGTCGCGACGTGTTCTTGTTCGTTGAGCGCGCACGTATCGACAGCGCATTCACCGCTGGTGGAACCATCACTGCTGGATCAAAGTACGACGCCAACTTGGCTGCACTGCTTGACCCAACTCTGAACACCCTGGCTAACACCGCAACCACTGGTGCATCGAAGGTTGGAAAAGTTAAGTTGGCCTACGGCTTCTTGGCTCCACTCTCAACCGACCTTGCATACTTCGCACCTTCATACGTCGGTTCTAAGTAATCCGAGACTCTAGAAAGAGAATGAAAGAAACCATGAAGAAGAATCTTCTACGCGCAGGCGTAGTTGCCGCAGCAGCAGCAATGCTGCTCGGCAACATCGCCCCGGCCCAAGCGGCCTACCAGAGCAACGGTTCGTTCGGCGCAGTTTATCTGTACGACGGCACCTACACTCTTGGCAACAGCTACACCTGGACCGGTGAGGTCGTTGGTTCTGCCAGCGCAACCGCATCTGACTCGGTTCTAGCCTGTCCTGCATCTTCGACCGGAGTTTCAACCTTCTTGTCGACCGTAGGCAACGTTGCTACCCCTGGTTCATGGAACGCATTTGCGCCAATCGCCTTCTCGGCTGGCACCAAGAACGTTCTACAGCCAAACCTGTCGCCATCGGCTCAGATCAACGGTAACGCTCTAGGTGTAAAGACCTCAGGCGGAACCTTTGCTCTAGGTGTTGCATGTACTTCGAACAACGGTGTAACCGTGCTTGCTTCGTTCTACCGCACCATCACCGTAACCGCTTCGACCGGTGCTTGGGTTGCAGACGCAACTGCAGTTGACAGCGTTGGAAACTCGCTGCCAACCCCAACCATCACGCTAACCACTCCGACCACCAATGCTGCAGCCGCTGGCCGCACCGCTGGCCAGGTCTTCGTTGGTGACGTGTTGACCGTCAACAAGAACCAGCCTGCTGTGTTCCCTGCTGACTACACCACCACCTACCAGTGGAAGCGCAACGGAAACGCTATCTCGGGCCAGACTGGCGCGACCTACACCGTTGTTGATGCAGATGGTTATGCCAAGATCTCGGCAGACGTCATCTACACCGCTGCTGGTGTTTCAGTAACCAAGAGCAGCACCCAGACCGGCATGATCCTTGGTGGATCAGCTGTTCTAGGCGGCACCGTTTCTTTGAGCGCCGGAGTTTCGGCAATCCAGAACGGCTTCCTCGAGCTGTCGATTCCGACCAACGCTGCTGCTAGCTTTGGCTCGGCAAGCATCGTGAACAACTACTCGGTTACCACTGGTACCTTGGGCAACGTTCAGGTCAACGACACCCGTTGGATCACCACCGATGGCTGGGACCTCCAGGCTGACGTAGCAACCTTCACCAGTGGTGGAAACACCATTGCGAAGAGCAACCTCGGCTTCGCTCCTAAGGTAGTAACCGGCTCGACCACTGCAACCGGTGTAACCGCCGCTGCAGCGACCACCGCAGGTTCTGCAACCTACCCAACCGCATTCGCTAGCGCTGCTAAGAACGCTGACCTCGGCTTGACCGGTGTCTCAGTTCTAAACGCAGACCTAACCTTGCGCGCACCTCGCACCACCCCAGCAGGTACTTACGCTTCGACGGTCACTTTGACCCTCGCAACCAAGTAACCACTGAAAAGTAGGGTGTGGCGGAGCAGAAATGCTCCGCCACATTCTTTTAACCGGGTGAATATACTTAGCCCGCGGTTTACCTTTTGTTGAGCCTCTCGTAACTGCCAAATGACACGATTTTCTTATGTCCGAACGTGCGCAATCGATCTCAATCAGAGCTTTGCTGGCTCTGGTGTTGGTTGCGCTTTTTGCATCACTGATGCCTGTCGGCAGCGCCCAAGCCGCGCCCTCGACCGACGGCGTTGCGGTCAACCCTGCGACCAACGGTGGGCCAGACAAAAGCCGCACGCGCTTTGACTATCAGCTGAACCCAAGCCAGCCCGCCGAAGACTCCATCTATGTCTATAACACCGGCACCACCGACCAAGAGGTCACACTTTATGCCCGTGATGCCTTCGCAGGTCCAAAGGGTGACTTCTTGATTCAAGACTTCAAATCTGAGCCAACCGATGTCGGTTCTTGGGTCACCTTTGTAAACAAAAAGTCGACCTACGTGGTCACGCTAAAACCGCACGGTTATGTGACCATTCCGTTCTCTGTTAACACTCCCGCCAACGCAACTCCTGGCGACCACGTGGGCGCCATTGTTGCCTCGGCGACTACCAAAGGCACATCGTTGAACATCGTTCGCCGCGTGGCCGTTCGTCTCTATGCCCGCCTGGCTGGTCAGGTTTCACCGCGACTTCAGTTGAGCAATCTCACGGTCAC
>CAILJO010000074.1 GCA_903834635.1 uncultured Micrococcales bacterium
GCCTCGAAGAACTTGAAACCCTCACGCGTCTTGTCAAACATGTAGTCGGCCTCTAGATACTGCTCAAGTGACTTGCGGCAGAAGACGCCCAGCTCGATAGTGCGGCCATCGCTCGAGGTAAGTTCGCTGTGGCGAGCCACATAGGGACCCGCAATAAGAGCTGTCACATAAGAAGACAGTCGCGGAGTAGGAGCAAAGTTCCAAACGCTGTTCTCGCCATCGACAGCCTTTGGCTGAGGGGACTTCTGGTTTGAGACAACCTGCCAATGAGAAGGTGCTTTGACTGAGAAAGCAAAAGTAGCCTTCAGATCGGGTTGCTCGAAGACGGCAAACATGCGTCGGCTGTCTGGAACCTCGAACTGGGTATAAAGATAAACCTCACCATCGGCAGGGTCCACAAACCTGTGCAGGCCCTCGCCCGTGTGCATGTAATACGCGTCTGAGTCGACTACCAGGGTGTTCTGGGACGCAAGGTTAGGAAGAGAGATTCGAACCCCGTCAGAAATCTCGGCGGCGTCTAACGGCAAGCCGTTCAGGGTAACAGCGTGCACCTTGGCGGTGATCGCATCAATGAAAGTGCTTGAGCCCTCGGTGGCATCGAAGCGCACGGTGGTGACAGACCTAAAAGTCTCATCTGAGCCGGTTAGGTCAAGTTCGATCTCATAGGAGTGAACACTGAGGATTTCAGCTCGCTGAGCTGCTTCGATTCTGGACAAGTTCTCGCCAGGCATTTCGACTCCTATGTCGGTAGTAAGGGGATTCTTCGTCTAGCCTAATAGCAGTAACGACACGAATACTCGGAGAACCATGCGCCTTCGCCCATCACCCCTAGTTGAATCGGCTAGCGCCTTTGCTGTGTCTTTTTTGCTGGTGCTGGCTTGGTACGCGTTCCAAAGGCCGGCTGGAAGCGACATTGGGGCCATGGCTACAACAGCAGCCATTTTGGTCATGTTTCCAATCTTCACCGCCATGACCATGGTCGGCTTTGCCATTCGTTCAAAGACCGCACTGAGACGCTTTTTCTTCGCCTCAGCCATCGCTGTCGTTTGGAGTGGGGGAGCGGCGCTCATGTTTTGGAATGGCGCAAACTCAAAGCCCGCTGTGATGAGCCTAGAAGCGGCAAATGTTCTTGTTGGTGCTTGCCTGCTAGTAGCGGCCACAACTGTTGTGGCGCTCGCCGTGACCTATCGGTTTGTGGTCGATGACAACAAGGTCAAGCTGACGACCAGCCAATACACCTCAAACCCTCAAGTAGCATCCAAAACAACCAAGCGCAAGAAGAAGTAGACACATGCGTATACACATCGCAACCGACCACGCCGGGCTAGACCTCAGCCACTTTCTTATCGAACAGCTTCGCGCCGACGGACACGAGGTATTCGACCACGGTCCCAAGCAATACGACCCGCTAGACGACTATCCGTCATTCTGCATCCACGCGGCGCTCGCCGTGATCGCTGACCAGCAGGCTGGTGTCGAGGCGTTGGGAATCGTTCTTGGTGGGTCAGGCAACGGGGAACAGATTGCTGCCAACAAAGTGAAGGGCATTCGAGCCGCTCTGGCTTGGAACCTGGACACGGCAAAACTTGCCCGTCAGCACAACGACGCCAACGTCATAGCGTTGGGAGCTCGCCAGCATGAGCAGGCTGAAGTACTCGAGCTGATTCGAGCCTTCGTGGCCGAACCGTTCAGCCAGGATGAACGTCACGCTCGTCGTATTGGCAAGATAGCTACCTACGAGCAAACTGGCGACATTCTCTAGGCTGAAAGGCAATCGTACCAGAGGGTCACACAGTCCATCGAATCGCTAACAACTTTGCCGAGTTGTTCCTAAGCAAACCCGTCTTTATCACCTCGCCACAAGGCCGGTTCAGCCAAGAGGCTCAAATGATTTCGGGTCAGGTCCTGCGACGCTCCTATGCCGTGGGCAAGCAGATGTTTCTCGAGTTCGACAACGATCTAACCTTGAGAATTCATCTTGGCATTTATGGCAAATGGCAGTTTCATGACTCAACTCAAACCCCGCAGGTGGTCGGTCAGGTTCGGGCCAGATTCTTCAATGCAAACCTCTACGCCGACCTTAGAGGGCCTACTGTTTGCGAGGTAATTGCATCAGGCGACGTAGAAGGCGTTTTGAAACGCCTCGGACCAGACCCGCTAAATCCAAATCCAAAGTCAGTCGAATCGAACAGGTTTATAAAAAAAGTTTTATCCAGCAGCACCGAAATTGGTCGATTACTGATGAGCCAAGATGTCATAAGCGGCATAGGCAACGTTTATCGAGCGGAGCTTTTGTTTCGACACGGAATCGAGCCGCACACGCCAGGCAAAGCGCTGACCGAGAGTCAGGTGCAAGCCATCTGGGATGACTCGGTCAAGCTTCTCAAGGTTGGTGTGAAAACAGGTTTCATGATTACGCGAGACGCTCTTTTTGCGAAGCATCCGAGCAAAGAAGAGCGAAATTGGGTCTACAAGCGCGAGGGCAAACCCTGCAGAAACTGTCAAACGGAAATAAAAATCGAACTGATGGCAGCCCGAAAACTCTATTGGTGCCCAGCCTGCCAGGGCTGACTTTTGGCCGCTAGAAAAAGAAAAAACCCCGAAGAATCGGGGTTTTCGAGCGGATGACGGGAATCGAACCCGCACCATCAGTTTGGAAGACTGAGGCTCTACCATTGAGCTACATCCGCGAAGTTAGAAAAACCTAAGAAATCGTTCTAACTAGAACATTCTATGGGATAGACTTGCGGAGGTTGTTCGGCTTTTGAACAAAAATCCGGATTGACCTCCGGGGTGTAGCGTAGTGGCTAGCGCGCCTGCTTTGGGAGCAGGATATCGCAGGTTCGAGTCCTGTCACCCCGACCACTTTTATGCCTTCAACCGCATCAAATAAGCCCCTTATGGGGCTTTCTTATTGGAGATGAATCTGTGAAGTCCACAATCGAGCGAATCAAGCCAACGCGTGTCAAGTTGAGCATCACCGCCAACCCAGATGACCTAAAGCCAAGCATCGACCACGCCTACGAGCACATCGCCGAAGACGTTGCCATTCCTGGCTTCCGCAAGGGCAAGGTTCCGCCAACCCTTCTTGAGAAGCGCGTCGGCCGCGGAGCAATCCTGGCTCACGCAATCAACGATGCACTCGACGTGCTTTACCGCCAGGCTCTCGAAGAGCACAAGATTCGCCCTTTGGGTCAGCCTCAGGCCGACGTCAAAGAAACTCCAGCAGAGGCAGACTTCTCGGGCAACCTTGTTGTCGAGATCGAAGTTGAGGCTCGCCCAGAAATCAAGCTCCCTGATTACAAGGGGCTAAAGGTCAAGGTTGACGAGATCAAGGTTGCCGGCATGGAGGTCGAAGCCGAACTCGACGCACTTCGCGCGCGTTTTGGCAAGCTGATTCCAGTGGAACGCCCAGCTAAGAAGGGTGACTTCACCACCATCAACCTCACAGCCGAGATTGACGGCAAGGTTATCGACACTGCTGACAACATCTCTTATGAAATCGGCTCGGGAAACCTGCTCGACGGCATCGACGAGGCTCTAGACACTCTTACCGCGGGTGAATCGACCACATTCGTTTCGAAGTTGGTCGGCGGCGACAAGGCTGGCCAGGACTCTCAGGTTTCTGTGACTCTGGTTAGCGTCAAAGAGCGCGAGCTGCCTGAGCTAAACGACGAATTCGCCAAGCTTTACAGCGAGTTCGACACCGTTAAAGAGCTGAAGGCTGGCATCGAAGAGCAGATCGCCCGCTCGAAGTCTTATGGTCAGGGAATCCAGGCGCGCGACGTGGCCACCGACGCACTTCTCGCGCTCGTCAAGGTTCCAGTTTCTGACGAACTCATTGAGCAAGATGTAACTCGCCACCTTGAGGGTGAGGGTCGTCTTGACGACAAGGAGCACCGCGCAGAGGTTCTTGAGCAGAGCACCAAGTCTTTCCAAGCTCAGATGCTGCTCGATGCCATTGCCGAAGCCGAAGAGGTTAAGGTCAACGACCAAGAACTCATCGCTTATCTGATGCAGGCTGCACAGTCTTATGGCATGGATGTCAACGAGTTCATTACCACGGTTGACCAGAACGGTCAGATTCCGATGTTCGTAGGAGAGGTTGCTCGCCGCAAGGCTCTGGCGGTCGTTCTCGAGCACGCCAACGTCACCGACAGCAAGGGCAAGGCAGTAGACCTTTCCGAGTTCCTAAAGGCTGACGACCAGGCCGGAGTAGACCCGCACGCAGGTCACGACCACGACTAGTTTTTCATCGAGAAGGCCCAGACTTCGGTCTGGGTCTTTTCTTTAACCCGAACCCAAGATGCCGCCGCGGCTGGCAAGTTTCGACACGGTATCTGCCATGGGCGAACAGGGGCAAAAAAGGTCAGCCCTCGCAAGTATCTTTGACTAGAAACCTAGAAACAGGAGAACCACGAATGGCAGACCGCAAGAGCACACCGCACATCTTCGACCGACTTCTAAAAGATCGAATTGTGTGGCTGGGCAGCGATGTTCGCGACGACAATGCCAACGAGATTTGTGCGCAAATGCTGATGCTTGCCGCCGAGGATTCGACTAAAGACATCTACCTTTACATCAACTCGCCTGGCGGTTCGATCACGGCTGGCATGGCCATTTATGACACCATGCAGTACGTTCCGAATGACGTAGTCACAGTCGGAATTGGTATGTGCGCCTCTATGGGGCAGTTCCTGCTGTCTTCAGGCACCCAGGGCAAGCGTTATGCAACCCCGAACACTCGAATTCTTCTTCACCAGCCGCACGGCGGCTTCGGCGGAACTGCAAGCGACATTCAGACTCAGGCTGAACTAATCAACTCGATGAAGAAGCAGTTGGCAACTTTGACGGCTGCCCAGACCGGCAAGACCGTAGAGCAGATCATGGAAGATGGCGACCGAGACCGCTGGTTCACCGCTCAAGAAGCACTTGACTACGGTTTCATCGACCACATTCAGGAATACGCAGCCGGTGCAACCGGTGTTGGCGCTAAGTAAGCATTAGGAGAAGACAATGAACGAAAACAAAATCCTGATGCCTGAGGCGCGCTACATTCTTCCAACTTTCGAAGAGCGAACCTCATACGGCTACAAGCGCCAGGACCCATATAACAAGTTGTTCGAAGACCGCATCGTGTTTTTGGGTGTTCAGGTCGATGACGCTTCTGCAGACGACATAATGGCTCAGCTCTTGGTCTTGGAGTCTCAAGACCCAGACCGTGATATCACCATGTACATCAACTCGCCTGGTGGTTCGTTCA
>CAILJO010000075.1 GCA_903834635.1 uncultured Micrococcales bacterium
CGACTCGTCGAGGTCGAAAACAAAACCGGCGCAATCGATGCCAAGTTTGACGGCGTTCAGCTTTATCCACTGCTTCGCGTGCGCATCTTCTATGCCATCGCAACCGGACTAGGGCTTTTCGAAGACCCTCACCCGAGCAAGCCGGGGGCATCTCAGCCTGCAAAACCACTCGATGGTTTTAGTGACCTTGATCAGACTCCAGTTGTTGTTCTGCCGTTCAAGCGACAGGTTGGTTCGACCGACCCTTACAGCGACCGCATCATCGAGCTACTCAACGAGCCGGGCAGCACTCTGCCTGGTGCCGGCGGTGCGATGCGAATTTTGCCTTTCGAGGGCGACGACGACAACCAGCCGAGCATCAAGCGCATTCGTGCATATGCTGCCGAGAAATTCATGGCGTCGACGGTCGCGGTGATCAAGAACCACAAAACCCTCGAGAAGAACACTAAGCGTTGGCTCGAAATCATCGAGGCACTCGAGTCAGAGTTTGGCGTGCCGCTCGACTCGGTTCGCAAGTATCCACCAAACGCGCTTCGTCTAGCTTTCAACGAGGGCCAGGCATTTGCCGAGTATTTCAATGCGGTTGGCGCCAAGCATCTCTATATCGTCAACGCCTACAGCGAAACCGCGATCGTGCTTGGCGCAAAGCAGGCCGGCGTCAAGGTGCACGAGATTCAGCACGGATTCATCACTCGCCTGCACGCGGCCTATTCGTATCCAAAACGCCTCGGCCTGCGACGCAAGGTTTCAAACGCACCCGACTCGATTCTGCTTTGGGGCTCATTCTGGGGCGAAGATGTTCCGTTTGCCGCCGGCGTGGAGCCGATCGTCACCGGCCCGACCGCGGCCTTCAGTGAATACCGCGCCAAGGTTCAGAGCGAAAACCGTATCGTGCCGAAGCAGATTCTCTTCACGTCGCAGGGTGCGATCGCGACTCAGTTGCTGACCGCGGCCATCGCCACCGCGGGCGCGCTGCCCGACCACAAGATCATCTACCGACTGCACCCAAACGAGAGCCTCGAAGACTATGCCGACCTCGCCAAGAGTGTTTTGTCGTCAACCCGCCAAGATGCCCTGCCGGCGAACTTCGGTTTTAGCCACCGCGACCCGATCTTCTTAGATCTTGTCAGCCAAAGCGAATACCTGGTCGGGGCATTCTCGACCACCCTCTATGAGGGGCTCGCTCTGGGCTGCAAGGTTTTGGTTTTGCCGCTGCCAGGTTTTGAACACGTCAAGCGAGCAATCGCCTTGGGTGACATGACACTGGTTGATAACCTTGACGAGTTGCCAAAGTACTTCGACAAGGCCAAGCAGGTTGTTAACGCCACCCGCTATTACGCCTAACCGAGAAACCCTTCGCCGCGAACAGAAAGCCCACGATGATCGACTTCGAACTGCACGGACAAACCTTCGGTTACCTAAACCCATACATCATTGCCGAGATCGGTGTGAACCATGAGGGTTCGCTTGAGCGCGCCAAAGAGATGATCGATCAGGTCGCCCGAGCCGGTGGCCACGCAGCAAAGTTTCAGACCTACAAGGCTGCAACCCTAGCCGCCAAGTCGACCAGCCCTGCCTATTGGGATCAGACCAAAGAGCCAACCTCAAGCCAATACGAGCTCTTTCAGCGCTGGGACAACTTTGGTCCAGCCGAATACGCCGAGCTAGCCGAGCACTGCAAGCTTCGTGGCATTGACTTTATGTCGACCCCTTTCGACCTCGATGCCGTTGACATGCTCACCCCGCTGATGCCAGTCACCAAGGTTGCATCTGCCGATCTGACCAACATTCCGCTGCTGCGAAAGATCGGCAAGACCGGCCGCCCAACCGTGATGTCTTGTGGCGCTTCTTCGCACGAAGAAATCGAACGTTCACTCGAGGTGTTGCTGCAAGCCGGTGCGGCATCGGTGACTTTGTTGCACTGCATCTTGAACTACCCGACCCCGCGCGAAAACGCTCAGCTTTCACAGATTCAGGTTCTGCAAGAGAAGTTCGGTGGCCGCGTTGCCATCGGCTACAGCGACCACGTTCGCCCAGAAGATGACGGTTCGGTTCCGGCGCTTGAGATTGCCGCGCTCTACGGTGCGCGCGTTATCGAGAAGCACTTCACCGACAACAAGCAGGGTGTTGGAAACGACCACTACCACGCCGTTGACGAAGCCGACCTAAAGTCCTTCACCGACAAGCTCGCGCTCTATCGCACCCTCTATGGCACCCGTGAGCACAGCCTTGCTGCTCAGACCAGCGCGATCACCAATGCTCGCCGTCGTGTGATTGCCGTTCACGAGCTTCCTGTCGGTCACGTGATCGTTGAAGACGACTTGATTGCTCTGCGCTCAAACGTTGGCATCGAGATTGCTCACTGGGATGACGTCGTCGGCAAGACGGTTTCTTCGACCGTGGCAGCCGACATGCCTATCGAGTGGTCGAACCTGGCCTAAAGACCGAACGCGCCAATTTAGCTCGGTCTAAAGCCCGCACGCGCCAATTTAGCTCGGTCTAAAGCCCGACCTTATTCATGATGCGCTCAACGATTTGCGCATTCGAACGCCCCTGAGTCGCAGCCAGCGCGCGGTCGTGCAGGCGCTTGCGCAGGTCGGTGTCTTCGATCAAAGCCTTGATGTGGTTGGCGAGAGTTTCGACCGTCACCAGTTGCCCTAGACCCAACATCACCACGCCGTTCTCGGTCGAGGTGTGGGTGTGGGTCAGCTCTTTGTGGTTCTGTGCCAGGCAAAGCGTTGGCACTCCGATGCTCGCCAGCTCGGTGATGGTGCGCCCAGCCGAAGACAGCGCAACGTCGGCGCGTGCCATTATCGCCGGAATGTTCTTCACATTCGAAAGCAGTTCGATGTTCAGTTTGTAATCGGCGGTATCAATCTCGGCAGCGCCAAGCCCGCGAATCAAAGTCACCTTGCCGTCAAACCCGATGCTCTCCAGTGCGCGCAAACCTTTGTCGGCCAGCCCGCTCGGGTCGGTGCCGCCAAACAGCACGAGCACTTCCTTGACCTGAGGAGCGAACTCCGACTTGCGAGGCAGCGACTCAAAGCTCGGGGCAAGAATCGCGTTCTCTGGCCCGGTCAGCTGGCGGTCGGCTGCCACATGCGGGTTGTCATAAAGGTCGGCAACCAGCAGGTCGGCGTGCTCGGCGCCCGAGCCAAGATCCTCAAACGTCACAACCTTGCACAACGCGGTCAACTGCTTGACGAGCTCGGCATCGCTGTCGAGCTTGTCGAGCACCACGAGGTCGGCCTTGAGGTCGGCAGCAAGCTGGGGCAGCGAAGCATCCGAGTCGATTTGAACAACCTCAAACGGGTAGTCCTCGAAGAACGAGATTCCGAGCGGCATGTCTTTCGACAGCACGATGCGAAGTTCGTGACGGGCCAGCGCATAGGCGAGAGCGAGCGTGCGATAGACGTGACCCATGCCCAACTCTTTGGCAGCATCGGTGCGCAACAAAATGGTTCGGCGAGTGGCCCAGTGCTCGGCAGCTGCCCAGTCGGCCCAGGTGTCGATGTCGAGCGCCTCGGTCGGAGTCAGTTCGAGCAAACGAATCGGTTCGACAATGCGAGTGCCGCGGGCCAAAACATCGCTGATGCGCGCCCCGATGATGGCACCGGACTCGCGATAATGCACTGGCAGTGCCTGACGGTTGAGTCGTGCCTTGTAGTCGGGCTGCGGGTTTCCGGCTTCGTCGAGCACCCAACCCAGATGCCTGTCGTCGACACAGGTGATCACCGAACCCGCGCCAGCCTCGAACAGGGCCATCGCTTCGCGAATGCGATCGGGCTGAACAAATGGGCAGGTGGCTTGCATGGTGAGCAAGATGTCGCTCTCGACTGCTCCAAAACCGACAAGGTCAGGAATCGTTCGAACCATTACCTCGTCGAGGGTTGCTTTGCCCGTGGTCTTTGGTTCGCGAACAACGCGAGCGCCATAGGCAACACTGATTTCGGCGATTTCGTCATCGTCGGTGACAACCACAACGCGACCGGGGCTGACTGCGGCTGCAGTCGAAACGGTGCGAGCAACTAGGGGAGTGCCGCCAAGCAGGCGAACGTTTTTGCGTGGAACACCTGTCGAACCCCCGCGAGCGGGAATCACAATCCAGGGTGCCGAAGTCATTGCGACCTAGAGGCGCTCTACGTTGGCTCCGCTGAGCTTTCCGCGAGTGTCAAAAATGACCTTGCTCTTCGACTTGATGTCTTCGAGGTCATAAGCGGCGTGCGCGACAAGAAGGACTACGACGTCGGCCTTAGCCAGTGCAGCATCCAAGTCGTCAACTCGGTTATAGACGTCGCCGTGCATTCTGAACGAGGTCGCGTGTGGGTCGTGGAAGGTCATGTTGGCACCCTTGGCCACCAGCAACTCGGCAACCTCAAGCGAAGGTGATTCGCGAAGGTCGGCGATGTCTGGCTTGTAGGTGGCACCGAGCAGCAGAACGTTCGAACCCTTCAGAGCCTTGCTCTGGTCGTTCAATAGGTCTTGGATGCGTGTGATCACATAGGCAGGCATGCCCGAGTTGATGTCGGTTGCGGTTTCGATGAACCTAAAAGGAGTGCCCAGACGGCGCTTAACCTCATAAGAGAGGTAGTTAGGGTCAACTGGAATACAGTGGCCACCAACGCCAGGGCCTGGATAGAACGCCTGAAAACCGTAAGGCTTGCTCGAGGCAAGACGAACGACTTCCCAGATGTCGATTCCAAGCTCGTGGCAGAAAATAGCCATCTCGTTGATCAACGCGATGTTGATGTGGCGGTAGGTGTTCTCAAGAAGCTTTGCGGTTTCGGCTTCGCGGGTTCCCACGGTCTCAACAACGGTCTCGATGAACTGTGTATAGAAGGCAAGTGCGCGCTTGGTCGACTCGGCACTCGAACCACCGACGATCTTCGGGGTGTTCGTGATGCCGTAGTTCTTGTTGCCCGGGTCAATGCGCTCAGGTGAGAACGCAAGGTAGAAGTCTTTGTCGAGCTCGCGACCGCCAGCTTCGAGCATTGGGCGAACCAAGTCTTCGGTGGTGCCAGGGTAGGTGGTTGACTCAAGAATCACCAAGGTGCCTGGGCTCATGTTGTCGGCAACCATTTGAGTTGCGCTGACCACAAACGACAAGTCAGGCTCGCCGGTCTCATACAGCGGGGTCGGCACACAGATGACCACGGTGTTGGCCAGTGCGATGTCCTTCGGGTCAAAAGTGGCGCGGTAGCCCTGACCGATCATCGTCGCCAATGCGGCATCAGAGATGTCGTCGATGTGCGATTTTCCAGCGTTTAGGTTGTTCACCACGCGCTCAGAAACGTCGAAACCAAGAACTAACTTCTGATTTCCTGTGTTGGCTAGTCCCTGCGCTAGTGGCAGACCGACGTAACCTTGACCCATAATTGCCGTATTGACCATTTCTAAATTTTAGCGTGCCACCGGTTCAATGCGGTGCGCCTAGCCATAGGAGTTTGCCTTGCGCAAGAATCGCATCGTCGCACGTCTGCGCTCCATTGGGCTGCTCTCAATCGTCTATCGCACCTACAGCGCGTTCCGCATGGCTGTGGCTGCGCGCAGCATCCGTGAAGTTTTCAGCACACTGGGTCTGCACATCTTTGCTTACAAGCGCATAGTCGCCGAGTCACGCAACGAGATGGGTCGCGGCCGCAACCTAATGCGCCAGTCACTGGTCGAAGAGGGTCTGTCGATTCTGGCCGGCATGGCCTATGGGCCAAACGTGCGTCCGTGGGTTCGTCGCGAGGCACTCAAAGACATCCTGCTTTGGGCGCTAGCCTCTGGCAACCAGGCGCTCGCCGCGGCTGCATCGAACCACCTGAGCGGCGGTTTCGGCTTCAAGAGCTATCGCCGCCCCGCACACCGCGAGCTTGAGCACCTGCTCGAGCACTACAGCCGCGAGGCAAACTGGTCGCAACCCGAGGGCTATCGCGCATTCTTGAACATCAAGGTGAAGCCCTATACCCAAGATGTCTACGCCGCCGCCAACTTCGGTTTTGGCCTGCCGAGTGAAATCTTTGGTGCCAAGGTCATTCGCCACCTGCAGTTGCTGTGGCTCAACTTCATTCTCGAACTTCACGGGCTTTCGGGCTTCGAAGAGAACCTGCTGCTGGTTGACCCACTGACCATCGATGACCTCAACAAGCTCAGCGCCAAGTCGGCTACGGTCGATGGCCCTCTGGTCACGGTGTTGATTCCTGTGTTCAACGGTGAGCAGTGGCTGCCAACCGCCCTCGACGGTTTGGCCAAGCAGACCTGGCGCAACCTCGAGATTTTGGTCGTCGACGATAAATCGACCGACGGCACTCGCGAACTCGTCAAGAAATGGGCTAAGGCGGATGCGCGTTTTCGTCTGATCGAGCAGGCCGTGAACGGCGGCTCTTATAAGGCGCGCAACACCGGCCTCGAGCAGGCTAAGGGAGAGTTCGTCACCGTGCACGACGCCGATGACTGGTCGCACCCGGCCAAGATCGAACTTCAGGTTCGCCACCTTCAAGCCAACCCAAACGTGGTTGGCAACATGAGCCCGGGCGTGCGCGTTGAGCACGAGCGCTTTCACTTTTATCCGGTCGGAGGTCACACCTATGACCGCCGCAACCTGTCTTCGATGATGTTCCGTCGCGCCAAGATCGCAGCCGAAATCGGCTTCTGGGACGAAGTTCGTTTCGGTGCCGACAGCGAGTTCTATGAGCGCTTGCAGGCCAAGTTCGGCAAGAAGTCCGTCGCAGACATCAAAGCCGGACCGCTTTCGTTCACCCGTTTGCACGGCGCATCGCTAACCGGTGGCGGCTATTCATCGACCGCAACCGGAATCAACGGCATTCGCCGCTATTACACCGATGCCTTCGTCGACTGGCACCGAGACATTCGCGCTGGCAAGTCTTCGGCAAAGCTCGGTCGCGGCTCGCAGGGTCGCCCGTTTAGCGTGCCGGCGCTTTTGACCAAACGCGACGCGGTCTTGCCAAAGTTCGACCTCGTGATTCACGGCGACTTCGGTGACGAAAGCCCAGACCTAGACTTTGTGTTGGCCGAAATCAAGAAGGCCAAAAACGCTGCCGGTTCACGGCTTGCTCTGATTCATCGAACCACCAACACCCTTCGCCCGAGTGAGGTTCTCGAGGCTCGCGTTCGCGCTGCTCTCGACTTCGAGGCCGTCACCCTGCTTCTGCCTGGAGACCAAGCCAAGGCCAAGCGCGTTGTCGTTCGTCACCCTGAGTTGCTCGCCTCGCTGCCAGGTCGTCGCCCTCGCTTGGTCGCCGACTCTGTCGAACTTGTTGGCCACCAAGATGCCTCGGCGGCAGCTCTGGCCAAAACCGAGTTCGGTGGCAAAACCTCTTGGAGTAAAAACTAGCGATGGCTAGTCTGCGCTCGGCGGTCAAGAGCACGGTTCGCGCAGTTGCGCGAATCGAGCTCGTCGAGTCGTTGGCGGTGGGTGCCGCAGGCATCTTGGGCTCACTGGCTCGCAAACCGACACCGGCAAGCAACGAGAGCCCAATCGAAATAGACGCCGTATATCTTTGGGTCAACGATGCCGACCCAAAGTGGCAAGCTGCGCGGCAGGCGGCACTTGGTCGCAACGCCCCTGCACTGGCAGCCAATAGTGACTCGCGTTTTAGACAGTTTGGCGAACTCGAGGCTTCGCTTCGGCTGCTCGCCAAGAACGCGCCTTTCATCCGTCGCGTGCACATTGTCACCGCCGGTCAAACCCCTAAGTGGCGCAAGCCGATCGATTCGCTTCCTTTTGAGGTGCGCATCGTCGACCACCAAGATTTCATGCCCGCCGAATACTTGCCGACATTCAACTCTCACGCCCTAACGGCAAACCTGCACCGCATTGCCGATCTGGCCGAACACTTCTTGTATCTCAACGACGATGTCTTTGTTGGTCGCCCAACAACGCCCGAAACCTGGTTCAAAGATGGCTCGTTGCGCCTTCGCTACACGGCAACTCCGGTGCCGGCTCGCGATTCGTTGGCTGCCGATGACAGCGTCTATCTGCCGCGCCACAACGTTCTGGCTCTGGCTGCCAAAGAACATTGGCCGACCATAGAAGGCATGCCCGAGCACGGCCCGCACCCAATGTTTCGCGATGTCATGTTCGAGCTGTGGCAACACTTTCAGGTTGCGCTCGAGCGCACCAGTCAGGCAAAGTTTCGTTCGGCGAGCGACCTAAACCCCGAGTGGCTGGCCAACGAGTATCTGCATGCTCAAGGCAGGGCCATCGTTGAAAAATCGACTTCTTATAAGTACGTCGCCATCAACAAGGCCGATGCCGTGACGGCGATCATCGACCTGGTGCTGCGTCGGGGCCGGGTGCAAACGATTTGCCTAAACGACGAAGTTCAGGTTGGCAAAGAGCGCATGCTCAAGGGTCGCCGCCTAGCCCGACGTTACCGCCGCGTTCTGCGACGCATCAAATAACTAAGCCGCGTCTTCTTTGGCGAACTTGTCAACGCCTCGACGAACCCACACCATCAGGTTGGCCACGACGATCGCAAAGAACAGGATTCCAAAGAAATAGGTCACGATGGTTGTTGCTGAACTCTCGATTGGGCTGAAGAACCAGTATGGGTACCACTGATCTACGGCGCCGCGAGCAAACATGAAAATCAACCACACGACCGGATAAGCCAATACCCACCAAACTCGGCGGAACGCAATCTTGGCCATGCCAGTCGAGAGCACCCAGTCGAGGGTGATCAAAATAGGTGCCCACACGTGCAAGATCTCGTTTGGCAGCACAGGCCAGTGATACCCAGCGTCGCGGGCATCAGGCGCGCTGTTGCGAAGCAGCAGGTTATAGATGATACCAACCACGACCTCATAGGTAACAACGGCTAGACGAACGATGGCCCAGTTGATGTTTTCACGCTTCGAACGAAGTGCCTTGAAGCCGGCAAGCAGCATTACGACAGCCGCGATGATTCCAGATTCAATGGTGAAGTATTCGAAATACTCGGATGGCCGAAACAGGTTGTGTGCCATGCGGTCGGTGATCTGCCAGACAATGCTGAACAGCATGGCGCCGGCGGTGCCTAGGCGAAGAACTGCAGAAAAGGTGCGCATAAAAACTCCATTGGTTTAGCTAACGATTTTGTGTTGCAGTGAAGCTGATAAACAGTTATTCGAAAGCCTAATGGGGTTTTGGCGCTCTAACTAGTGTTTGCGACTCGCAAAGTATGAGCCGACCGCTACCAAAGGCAGGCCAACGGCCATTCCCAAAGTAAAAGGTTCGGCACCCCAAAGCACACCCATGAAAATCGCCACAGCGGTGTTCACATAGGTGATCAAAGATGCCCTGCTGAACGCAACCTCTTGAATCAGAGCGAAATAGAGCACAAAAGCTAGGGCCGAGCAGACCACCCCGAGAATCGCCAGCGACACCCAACCAATCACGTGCGGTGAGGTGACTCCGGCTGCTAGAGGAGTGATTGCCGCCGGAATCGCGTAGATAGCGGCGGTCAAAGCCATCGACCATGCCAGAATGCCGGTGAATTCGACGTTAGGCGCCGTCTTGGTGGCGATCGCCGGGGCAAGGGTATAGCCAAGTGCCGCCAAAATCATGGCGCCAACCCAAATCAGCTCAAGATGACCGGCAAGCGAGTCGATTCCGACCAAAAGCAACAACCCGGCGAAACCGATAACCAAGCCGATGATGTTCTTTGGGTGCACCGATGACTTGTCGCCCAAATAGAAGTAACCGACGGCCATGGCAAAAAATGGCACTGTGGCGATTAGAAGCCCAGCCAGGCCCGAGTTGATGTGCCCGTGCTCGGCAGAGTTGATCAACCACCATGGACCAACCATTTCAAGCAGAGCGAACGCGATGACGGTTTTCCAGGCACGCAGCGCGGGCATCAGCGACTTGCGACGATATGCAACCGGCAGCAGCACCAAAGCTCCGATGGCGGTTCTGAACAGAATGATGGTCGGCACACTGAAGTCTTGAACTGCGAAGCGAATAAAGAAGTATGGAATTCCCCAGGCGATACCGCAGGCGAGAAAAAGTAGGAGACCTTTGCGTGACATGCCTCTCAGCCTACGCTTGTCGCTGGTTGCTAGGCTGAAAGCAGACAGAGGAGTTGAAATGACGAAGATTTGGCGCGGGTTTGCAAGTGACAACTATGCGGGAGTGCACCCGGAGGTTTTAACTGCCATCGCAGAAGTTAACGACGGTCACCAGGTTGCTTACGGCGACGATTCGACAACCGCCGAACTCCAGACTCTTATAGAGTCTCTCTTTGGTTCAGGCACTCAGGTCTTTCCGGTTTTCAACGGAACCGGTGCAAACGTGATCGCGCTGCAGGCCTGCACCGATCGCTGGGAGGCCGTCATTTGTGCCACCGGTGCACACATTAACGGTGACGAGGGCGGCGCACCCGAGAAGATGGCGGGGCTGAAGCTCTATGGCATCGATACTGCCGACGGCAAGCTCACTCCAGAGCTGATTGCAACCCAAATGTATGACATTGGCTTCGTGCACCGAGCCCAACCGGCCGTGGTATCGATTACCCAGACCACCGAGGTCGGAACTCTATATAGTGCCTCAGAGGTTCGCGCCATAGCCGATTACTGCCACGCCAACAACTTGCTTTTGCACATGGATGGCGCTCGCCTGTCAAATGCCGCCGCCGCTCTGGGTTCGCCACTTCGTGCTTTTACTGTTGACGCCGGGGTAGACATTCTCTCGCTTGGTGGCACCAAGATTGGCGCTCTAGGTGCTGAAGCGGTTGTGGTCTTCAACGCAAAACTGAGCGACTCGATTGGCTACTTGCGCAAAACCTCGATGCAGTTGGCCTCAAAGATGCGCTTCATCAGCGCACAGCTTTTGGCACTATATAGAGATGGTTTGGCCGTTCGAAACGGTATTCACGCCAACGCGATGGCAGCCAGGCTACACGCTGGTCTCGAGGCCCTTGGAGTCGAAATTCCGAACCCAACTCAGGCAAATGCAGTGTTTCCGATCTTCACTCAGGCTCAAACCGAGCAGCTGCAGCGAGACTTCAAGTTCTATGTTTGGAATCACCGAACTGGGCAGGTTCGACTGATGTGCTCATGGGATACCACCGAGGCTGACGTAGACGCCTTGGTCGCCGCGACGGCATCGGTGCTGGGGAATAAGTAAAGACCGACTTGCCTTAGAATTGGTGAACTGGCAACAGTCCAGGCAAACACTTATCTTTACCGGAGAGTCACCATGTCGAAAACCGCAATCACCGCTGCACCAATTGCACCTGTACTAGCCGACCGCTGGAGCCCTCGTGCCTATGACTCGAGCTATGTGCTAGCCGACCACGATCTTCTTTCAATCCTCGAGGCAGGGCGCTGGGCGCCTTCGGCTAACAACCATCAGCCATGGTTCTTTTCGGCGGCGATGCGAGGCTCTGAACTTTTTGAGCAGATCAACGCAGAGGCACTAGAGGGCTTTAATGCTGCTTGGGCACCGAATGCTTCGGGCTATGTGGTTGTCTCGATTCTTGCTAAAACCCCAGACGGTCGCGACTACAGTCACGCCGCCGCATACGACGCAGGCTTGGCTGTCATGAGCATGGTTGTTCAGGCGCAAGAACTAGGTATTGCCACCCACCAGGTTGGAGGGTTCAATCGCACGACCATGCCGGGGATTCTGGGTCTCGGCGAAGATGTTCAACCTATAGTTTTGCTTGTGCTTGGCAAGCTAGCTGCTGCCGACACACTTCAGGGTCCGGCCTATGAGCGAGAGATTGCACCACGTGTTCGCAAGACGCTCGACGAGATCGTGCTTCACGGCAAGCCATAGGCTTGATTAGTGCACTTTATTCTTCACGCAAGCATCTCTGATCAAATAACCAACTGGTATGGCCAGATTGGCCCATGGCTGTTTTACGCTGCCGTTTGGGGGCTGGTCTTCGCCGGCACTGGGCTATTGGTCGGAGCCTTCATCCCATTCATCACCGGAGACTCGCTGGTCTTTGCTGCCGGACTCGTAGCCGCCACATCGGTCGACGTTAACATCTGGGTCATGGCGATCGGCGTTGGTCTGGCGGCCTGGTTGGGCGATCAAGTTGGTTACACCTTAGGCAGACACTTCGGTCGCCCCTATTTGGACAAACGCAAGGGCAAGTGGCTGAAGGCGGGTGTAGCTCGGTCTGAGAAGATTTACAACGCTTGGGGTTGGTGGGCGGTTGTTGTGGCCAGATTTGTGCCTTGGGCTCGAGTCTTCGTGCCGGTGATCGCAGGCGTAGCCAAGATGAACTACTACAAGTTTTTCAGCTCAAACTTTGTCGGCGCCGTCGCCTGGGGAACTGGCCTAACCATTACAGGTTATTTCGCTGCCACGATTCCGGCCGTCAAAAGCGCGTCTTACGGCATTGCGGGATTCTTCGTTTTGGCCTCTGCGGTGGCCGGAATTCGCGCTTGGCGCGAGAACCGCAAAATTACTATATAGAATAAAACAGCGCCTAAAGCCCTTTGAATTCAAGGCTTGCGAGCTCGTCTGACTTTTCGCGAGCATAGAAATCTGCCTCTTGCGCGGCCCACTTTGCCCACTGCGAATCATCGCCTTCACGCGCCAGCCAGCGCTCAAATCTCACATCTTGCGAGACATCGAGCCACACCGCAAAGTCGGCTAGCGGCGCGCTAAGAGAGTTCAATGACCCGCAACCTTCAACGATCAAAGGCGTTCCGCCATCGAATTCTCGCCACTCATTTCGTTCACTTTTGGCCCAATCGAAAACCTGCCATGAAGCCTTTTCTCGCCTAGCCAAAGGGGTCAAAACAAAGCGTTGCAGATAGTCGGCGCCGGCCGAAAGGCCATCCCAGCCGGGGTATAAATCGTCCATGTGAATCACTCGCGGAAGACTCTCGCCCTGCTTGAAGAGCCGGCGCTGAAGTGCTTCGGCAAGGGTCGATTTGCCCGACCCGGCACGCCCATCAATCAGCACAATCGGCATCAGTTTGCCGTCATCCACCAGCTCTAAAACGGCATCGCTGAGCGCCTCGACTAACTCGTCGAAATCGCTGTATTTGCTTGCCAAAGTGGTCACAAGACCAGCCTAGATGTCGTAGGTTCCAACCTGCACATCTGGGTGGCTATCAAAGCGATAACCGCCTCCGCGAATGGTGCGAATGATGTCTTCGTAGCCACTGATCTTCGACCTCAGGCGTCGCACGTGCACGTCGATGGTTCGGTCGTTCGGCGCAGCATCTGGGTCGTCGGCCCACACCGAATCGATTAGTTCACGACGGCTAATGGTTTCGCCCTTGTGAGCAATCAGGTAGTTGATCAGCTCAAACTCCCGCTGCGTTAGGCCAGCATTGGTGCCGTCGGCAATAACCTTGCGACGTTCTAAATCGACCACGATTCCTGCATCTGCCTTGTTTTGAACCTGGGCTGCGGTGAGCTGGGCCAGGGCGCGAGGATCGTGCAGTGCAGTTCTCACAACGTCAAGATTGCGACCACCGACATCGGCTGGCGCAAGTGCCACAGCGGCAAAAGTTTCGGCGGCCAACCCAGGCACTAAGTCGTTGAGCGTGTTGCGAAGTGCCGCAACTACTGCCGTCAGTGAGGTGCCAGCTTGTGTGGCCGTGGCTTCATCGATGCCGACATAAAGCGCAAAGCCTCGCGCTTGAGTCTGGCTTGCTTGGCTTGTGTTTGCTGAGTTTGAAGACATTTTTGGTTGTTTCCTAAGTTCGTTATGCGTGTATGGCGATGGTTAGAAATCGCTTCATTGCGAAAGGCGCAAGGAAGCGCCTGGCGGGGTGTCTCTTGCTCTGTTTAGCGACACATTCGCATGCACATAACGCCGCGAATCATCATGCCGATGCGCCCAAAAGTCGCCTCCGGCAAGGTGATTAGATTCACGGGTTTAGTCATGTTTCAAAGGTTAGCAAACCCACGCAGATCATCGCCAAACTTGTGAGTCGTTTTCGCCAAAGCGCAGGTTTGTTTCCAATGGCTCACAAGCCAGTGAACAGGCGGACTCTAACCAATTTTGGGCCAGCAAAAACTGACTAAGAAATCTTGATTTTTCGCTAGTTTTTGACCATGAAAGCGCAATAGAATAATGTAAAGCAGTTTTTGAGTGCTTACTGAAGAGAAATGCGTGGGGCAGAACAAGACCGACAGGTCTCGATTTGAACCCTCCAGCAAAACTCGAAAGTAAATCTTGCAAACCGCCCAGCTAAATTCTCGAGGGGAGAACCGTGCTTAGGTTTGGCAACTTTGGCAAGTGGACCGCTATTGCGGTTACCACTGCTGTTGTTGCGCAACTATTGCAGTCGGTTCCGGCTTCTGCAGCCACGACTTCATCCGAAACCCCAATCGTCAGCACCTCTGCCACCGCCATCAACTGGAACGGTTCGGCCACAGTCACCACCAAGTCAGTCGGCTACAACGCTGCGCTTTTCGTAGACGGCAAATACTGCTCTGACCTCGGCGCAGCCGACACCAAGAACTCAACCGGTGAAAGCTGGAACATCAACTGGGGCGCAGGCAGCTCAGCGTTCGGCTGCGCCAAAACCGCCGCCGGTCACCTAGCGCAGGTCAAGCTCTACTGGGGCGCCTCATCAGCCGCAGCCACCAACTTCGTGGCTTCAAGCAAGAGCATTGCACTTGCCCCTGCAGTTGCCCCTTCGGTCAAATCGGTTTCGATTGCAACTTCGACAAAGTACGGCTCGTCGGTTCTAGACGCAACCGTCACCGGAGCAACTGGTGCATCGGGTTCGATCCAATGGCAGCGCGATGGCCAAAAGATCGTTGGTGCCACCGGCAGCCAATACGTCATCGGCCAGGCTGACTACGGTCACGCACTCTCGGCTTTGGTTCGCGTTCACACCGATGGACTGGTTGACGCAACCAAGCTCTCAAACGTTTATGTTCCAGTCGCGCCGTCAACCGACTCGACTCTTTCGTCGCTGACCATCAACGGGCAAGATGCTTCGCAGCCAAACTTCAAGCTCACCGTTGCTTCTGGCACTGCCAAGGTTTCGGTCAAGTACACCAAGAGCAACGAGAACGCCAAGGTTTGGGTGCTCGGTGCCGACAAGCTTCACGATGGCGACAACGTCATCCGTGTGGTAGTCGTCGCTCAAGATGGCAGCAGTCAGATCTACACCTCGACGGTCACTGTTGCTTCGTCGGCCAACACCGCACTCTCGAAGTTCGATGTAACCGTCGCCGGTCAAACCTTCGACGCTCTAGACCTCGGAGCCTCTCGCATAATCTATATACCCCTAGGCACTCAGTCGGTTCAAACGAGAGTTGTGGCTGCCGACCCTGACGCCATCGTCACGGTTTCGGGTGACACCGGTTTGACCGAAGGCTCAAACACCTTGGTGGTCAAGGTGCTCGCAGCCAACGGGGTCTCGAGCATGGAGTACCGAGTCACTCTGGTTTCCTCTGGTGATCCGACCGGAATCAAACGGGCGGCCTTAGGCGATCCCACGCTTTCGAACGACACTTCGCTGTCAACCTTCACGGTTGACGGCATTGCCGTTTCTGCGGGTCAAACTGTTTCGGTTGCAAACGGCACCACGTCGGTCGACATCGTTGCGACTCCGACCGACTCTGCGGCAACGGTCGATGTCTTCGGAGACAACGCCTTGGTCACCGGCCCTAACACTCTGACCGTTGAGGTCACTGCCGAAGACGGAACAGTTACGAGCTACACGATCACCATCGATGTCGCTTTGTCTGACGACAACACTCTGTTCGAGTTTTCGATTGATGGTGTTGACGTCACGAGCAACGGTCAAATCGTTCAGGTTGCTGCGGGCACCACTTCGGTCGATGTCTTTGCGACGCCGAACGATGCCAACGCAACGGTTGACGTCGCTGGAGACACCGGCCTTACTGCAGGCGCCAATGACCTGTTCGTAACCGTTACCGCCGAAAACGGTCAGTCCGTGACTTATAGCGCAGTCGTCGATGTGTTGCTATCGGGCGACACTTCGTTGTTCGAGTTCTCGGTTGACGGCACCGATGTCGTTGACGGTCAGACGGTCACGGTTGCTCCCGGCACCGACGCTGTCGATGTAATCGCGACTCCAAGCTTCGATGCCGCAACTGTTGATGTGGCTGGCGATAGTGGTCTGACGCCTGGCCTGAACGATGTTGTCGTGACGGTCACCGCTGAAGACGGAACCGTCGAAATCTACACAGTCCACGTGAACGTTGAACTCAGTTCGGACACATCGTTGTTCGAGTTCTCGATTGATGGCACCGATGTCGTTGACGGTCAGACGGTCACGGTTGCTCCCGGCACCGACGCTGTCGATGTAATCGCGACTCCAAGCTTCGATGCCGCAACTGTTGATGTTGC
>CAILJO010000076.1 GCA_903834635.1 uncultured Micrococcales bacterium
GGTGGTGGTGATTGCAGCCGTAGAGAGGTTGGTTCCCTTGACAACAACATTTGAGGTCGCACCCGTGGTCGATAGTGTGCCAGACGTGGTCGCTGTTCCAGTCGCCTGAATCGTAATGTCGTCACTCGAACTTGTGGTCGTTAGAGCAGTGTTCGTGGTCAGGTTGCTGCCGTAAATCGAGATTGGCCCTGCAATCGAAACAGCCGAGTTCAAGGTCAATGGCTTGATTGACTGGGTAGAGCTGGTTCCCGATGTTCCTATTTGCAGACTGCTAACAGCAGAGCCAAACGACATGAGAGAGAAGTCCCAGCCCGAAGAAACGGCCGTTTGGTCGAAAGACTGCTCAATCGGCAAAATCTTCACAGCTCCGGTGGTGCCAAATATCGAACCGATTTCACCGGTGTTCGTCCAAAGGCGATCGGTGTTTATGGTGATGTTGGACGAAGATGTCGTGAAGTCAGTCGCTGTTCCAGCGGTGTTGGTGTAAGTTACTGCTTCGTTTCCAAAACGCACGGTGTTGGCAGCGTTTCCGTACTTTCCGAACGCAACACCTGCAGTTGAGTCACCAGCAGCAGTTGGCGTAGAGCCGTTCAAAACGATTGGACCGCTCTTGGCAAGAATGTCGGTGAAGTTTAGGTCGAGACCATCGTTGTTGGCATTGCCAGTGTTGTTAGCGCCATAACCGGTCAGAGTGATTCCACCACCAGAGCCTGTCGCAAGCACACGGAAACCTTGGTACGAAGTAGTGGCGTTGTAAACCGCATACTGCCACGAGATGATTCCGCGGTTACAGGTACCAGTCGAGGCAGATGCGTCACCGGTGATTCGAATTGCGTTCGCTGTGGTGTTGGCAGAAGTCCAAACATCCGGGCCATATGTTCCGGCACCCGCAGCGTTGAAGTAGATTCCGTGAGAACCACAGGCGGTTCCATTCGCCTTTCCGATTACCTGAAGCAAACCGGTGCCCGAATCAACGGTTCCGCCATAAGACTGGAGCCCAGTCTCTTGAACGGCTGGGCTGGTGCGGCTAGAGCCCCACCCAGCGATGAACACATTTCCACCGGCCGAATAAACCAAGTGGTTGTTGCTCATGTAGATGCCGTCTGAACCCGTTGAATCTGCACCGGTGTTGGAACCTTTGGCATAACCGTCAGGCACGCCGTCGCTGGCAGTTCGGTCCATGTAACCGTTAGCGGTTGTCAAACCAGAGTCGGTTCCACCGTCGTCAAGACCACCGGCAAGTGTGATTGCTCCACCCTGGCTCTTTAGCTGGGCAGATGTAGCCAAGTTTATGTTGCCACCGTTAGATACAGTGCCGGCAACCTTGTCGGAGTCGGCCCAGAAGACGATCGCACCGTTATTGGTTTGAACAGTTGCCGCGGTGGTTGGCGATACTGCAATGCCGCCCGTGGTCTTCACCAGCAGCTTCGCTCCAGAGAGCGTGTCGGTAAGGTTTCCGTTGATGGTGACGTCTGAACCATAAACGTTGATCGGGGCACCCATCGACAGTGGGCCGACCATGTTGACGGTTCCGGTGGCGCCATCTTTGCCGAAGTTGACGTTGGTTGGTGTAGAGGTGACCAGCGAATAGTCGCTGTCGAAGTTTGGAGTCGTGGCCCAAGTCGAGTCATAAGGCTCGAATGCAATCTTGCCGGTGACGTTGTATTTGGTTGTCAAGCCATCGTTGATGGTCTGAGCCTTGATCAGCACTCCACCGCCGTTGGTGTTGGTGAAAGTCGTGCCAACGTTGCCGCCCCAAAGAGTTAGCGACGAGACGGTGCTGTGGGTGTTGATATTGATCGAGTCGGCTGCAGTGTTGCTCGACTTGTAGCTGGTGGTGCCACCCCAAGCGTTGAACTCCATCGGGCCACCGACCGAGTTTGCGGCACCAACGTGGTAGGCATCCACGTAAATTTTTCCAGCTCCGGCATCAACCGTGAGGCCTCCGGGAGTTACTACCGCAGCACCCCAGTTGGTGAGAGTGCCGTTGAAGGTCTTTCCGCGAACAACGATGTTTCCACCAGCGGAATACAACTGGGTCGAACCGGTGTTTAACGCTGCCGTGCCAAGGTAGACGCCACCGCTATATGAGTTGGCAGCGGCGCCGCCCGAAGCGGTCCCTGTTTCGTTATCGGTTGTTGAGCCGGCTGCATAGCCACCCGGGCGGTAGGCATAGTCAGAAAGTGTGGTGTCGGTTTCGGCAGCTCCACCACCAATGACGATGTCGCCACCACCAGTTGTCGCGGTGCCACAAAGCCCTGTGTTCGCAGTACAAAGGAAAGCGCCGGTGCTTGCAGCGCTCTTGAGCACGACCGAGCCACCGCCGGAGGCATCGGAGTCGCCCCAGAGCGAGAGCAAACCACCGTAGGTGCGAACGGTCGAGCCGGTGGCCGCGCGAACATAGCTGGAGGCCTTGGCCATGAAGCGCTTGCCGACGCCGCTGACCATCTGGGTTCCACCGATTTCAATGGTGGTTCCATACATGTCGAAGTTATTCGTGATGGTGTTTGAGCCGCTAGTGGTCAACGTGCGGCCATACATCTGAACGTTGCCAGGGAAGGTGAATGCGCTCAGAGTAATGTCGCTGCCGGTCGCAGCAGCGTTGCCAAGTCGAAGGTCGGTGGCATTCGAGATGGCCCAGCCTGCGTATGGGAATGTCTGCGCGGAAGAGAAGTTGGTGCTGGATGGCTCGACAACAACCTTTGCCATTCGAACGTTGAATGGGTCTGGGTCGGTCTGAATGCTGTCAGATCGAAGTGTGAAAGTTCCGGTTGAGCTAGAACCCGAGGCTGCACCAATGTTGACCGCCGCGATACCCGAACTGAAGTTGTCCCAGGTAATACCTCTTGCGCCGGCATCAATTGTGATGTTGCCGCCAACTGTATAGATGTTGCCGTTAGTCAGGCGGATCGCCTGTGTTGAGTTGGCGCCACCAACCGCGTTGATCACGATGTTTCCGGTGGCGCCGGTTGCGCTGATTGTGGTGCCGTTGGATGTAGTTCCACCGATGATGCTCAAAGGGATTGAGTCGGTTGCTGTCGTGGTCGAAGTGGCCGAGATGGTGATGGCGTCACCGGAGTCCTTTGCCGATGTAATTGTGATCGGGTATGCCTGCTGAACGTTCAACTCAATCGGGTGCGGGTTAGCTGTGCTCGATGTGGTTGAGAGCGCGGTCATAGTGATGGCACCGACACCAGAGTCGATTGTCGTTCCGTCAGAGCCGCGAATACCCATCAAGGTGCTCGACTCGCCTCGCATGATCAGGTCGCCACCACCGGTATAGAGGCGGAAGCCTGTTGCCGAGTTGGTCGATGCGTTGAAGTCCACTCCGATGCCTCCGGCGGCGTTTGCGAACGCGTTGCCCGAAGGGTATCCGTCGCTACCAACGGTTCCACCAGCAATCCAGATGCCGCCACCCTTGGCGCCAGTTGTTCCCTGCGACGTCGTGGTGTCGCCCCCTGAGGTGTTCAGGAAGGTACCTTGTCCGAAGGTTATGTTGCCGCCGGCGTTGGCCACACGGTCTTGGTCTGCCCAGAGCACCAGCGTGGCACCAGAGGTCTTGGTCGTCTGCAAGATCACCGATGACGCCGTGTTGACGTAAAGGTTCGACATGATGTTGATCGACTTGTTACTGCAGAGCAGCTTGAGCTGTGATGACGCCGAAAAGTCAACCGATCCGCTAGCGGTTCCGGTCGCCGCAATTGTCACGTTTCCACAGGTGGTCGAATCCGAAGAGATCGACGCGTTATAGGTGATCGCGCCCTTCGACATAATCACGGTGTCGTTGCCGGTGTTGATCTGGTTGGTCAGGTCGGTGGCGTTGATGACCGATGCGGTGTTGTCGGTGTTAGCCATCCACATGCCACCTTCGAAATAACCACCCGATGACGCTGCCGTCGAGATGGTGATCGTTGAAGGGATTGGTGCTGCAGTGAAGGTCTGTTGAATACCCGAGTATCCCGTTGCCGTGAACGATATTGTGGTGGTCGACGTTGTGATCGCGAGACCCCTAAAGGTCGCTGTTCCAGTGGAGTCAGTAACCGCCGTGACACCGCCCGAGACACCCGTGCCCGATGCAGTGATCGTCACTCCCGAGGTCGAGGTTGCCGCGCCGGTTCCGGTGAGGATTGCGATCTTTGGCTGCATGCCAAGCACCGATGCACCAGTGGTTGGCACACCCTGGCCGGCACGGGTCACCGAAAGCTGCACGCCACCGGTTGCTGCGGCATAGCGAATGATGACGATGCCCGATGCACCTGCACCACCTGCTCGACAGCCGTCTCCACCACCAGAGCCACCGGCTCCAGAGTTTGGAATCGACGCGCCTGAACCAGCAACGTTTGAGTTTCCACCGACACCCGAGTAGGTTCCACCGGTTGAGCCCACTGCAGTGCCCCAACCGCCACCGCCACCGCCCGAACCATACACACGGAAGTCGCCGGTGAAGTTGTTTGCGTAGCCGTTAGCACCGTAGGTGGCATTTCCGCTGGTGCTGTTCGATGCCATCGCACCACCGATGCCTCCGGCGGTTCCACCGGTTCCGGCGGTTCCACCCGCGACAGTGCCATCGACCGCGCCGGACCCATTACAGACATTGTTTGCCCACTTGGTCTGGCCTGCGCCACCGCCACCTGCGGTGTATGTCGTGCCACCGGCGGTTAGCGTGGAGTTGCCACCGGCGACGCCATCCTGGTTAATGGTCGTTACGCCGCTTGTTCCATCAACCGCGCCCGCGCCACCGGCACCGACGACGACAGGCAAGGTAGACGCGGGGGTCACGGTCACACCAGTTACGCTGAACGAACCGCCACCGCCACCGCCAGAGCCGACGTTGCCGCCACCGCCGCCGCCACCACCAACGCCGAAGGCATCGATGCTGGTTACGCCGGCAGGAACATCCCAGTTGCACGAACCGGCAGTCTGAATTTCGACGACCGTGTAGTTGGTCGAGCTAATGGTGCGCGGATAAGAATACGAATCACACTTGCCGCTCGGTGCAGTTGGGGTTGCGTCGGTGTAGGCAATAATAACTGCGCCTGAGCCGCCGCGACCACCGTTTGAGCCGCGACCGGATGAAACCGATCCGCCACCGCCACCGCCACCGAGGCCGTTGGTTGCATCGCCACCGGCGTTGATTGAGCCACAGACACCACCGGCGCCGCCACCCCCTGAGCCACCGGTTGAAGTTGAACAAGCAGTTGCGTTGGAGTGCGAACCAGCACCGCCACCACCTGCGTAGGTGACCGATGAACCCGTGATCGTCGAAGCCTTGCCTGGACCACCATTTCCACCTTGGGCCTTGGCACCTACTCCGTCGCCACCACCGGATCCGGCACCACCACCACCACCGGCTGAAACCCAGCTGTTGTTAACATAAATCGATCCACCACCGTTGTAGCCCTGGCCGGAGGTTCCTGCGCCACCGGCATAGGTTGAAGTGTTTGTCGTTGTGCTTCCACCACCAGAACCGCCAGACCCAGCCGGGTAGGTGCTCCAGTTATCCGACGAACCGCCATAACCACCGCCGAGCACCGTCTGGCTGCCAAAGACTGAGTTTCCACCATTGGCGGCATTGACCGCGGTGTTACCTCCCGATGCGCCGGTGATTGCCTGTCGCCCCGCATAGCCAACCTGAACGGTCTGAAGCGAACCTGGCGCAACAGTCAAGGTGCTTTCGGTGAAACCACCGGCACCACCACCACCACCGTAGTTGGCTCCACCACCGCCACCGCCACCGACGGTAAGCGCCTGAATCTGGGTTACACCTTGAGGCACAACCCACCCGCCGCTTGTTGGCAGATAGGTTCGCTCAAATGAAACGACCTTGGCTCGAGTATTTGCCGAGCGAGTGGTCACGCTCTTGACGTCGGTATAGACCGGCGCGGTTCCGCCGAAGTAGCCGTTTGAGCTCTGGGTCGAGCCAGACTTCATGTTTGCGATCACGCGGTCTGAGCCGGCGTTGAAGTCGAAGTATGAAACCAAACCGCTCGCGTTCAGGTCTGCGCGAGTGTTCATGTCGTTGGTGATCGAAGACGAGCGGTCGGTGTTCCAAACCTTAACCTCGTCGATCTTGCCCTTCCAGTACTCGCTGTAGGTGCCATACATGCGACCGATTCGAAGGTTCGAGGTGTTAGGGGTGATGTCCAGCCCCGATGTCTGTGACACAAGCTCACCGTTGATGAACAGTTTCTGCGTGGTGCCGCCATTGGTGACCGCAATGTGGAACCACTGGTTCATGGGCCAGGTTACGTTGACCGAGGTTCCGGTGTATGTCGGCACCCAGGCATCGCTGACGCGAATGTTCTTGGTGCCGTAAACCTGAGCTAGGTAGAAGTTTCCACCAGCGGTGCCAGTTCCCTGCGAGATGATGGTGCCGTCACCCGAAGCAGTCGGCAGTGTGTCATAAACCCATGCCTCAACAGTGAAGTCGCCCGAGGTTGGAATCGGCGCGTTCTGGGTTTCGACCGCCTGGTCGCTGCCGTTGTAGCTTGCGTAGTAGTCGCTAGGAGTGTTTGGGGTTGCAGCCGATGCCACCGATGTCGGCGCAACCACCGCAATGGCCATGGCGAAAACTGCTACGAGGGATGCAAAAACGGAGCGGTTTAGGTTGTTTAGGATGTGACGAATTCGTCTCATTCCTTCACCCCCGCGCTGCAGCTTTGCACTTGTAAATTCCCTCAGTGACGCTAATAAAAGAGACGCGCAAAGGTTGCGACGTCAGAACATCAAATTTAGGACAATTAAGACGCTTTTGTCTAGTCCGAGTTTTTGGCTGAATCTCAACATTCATAAGGATTTAACCAAAAAAGAAACCCGCCTCACCACAAAGGTGAGGCGGGTTCTATTGAAGAGTGAAAACTACTTCAGGGTGACCTTTGCGCCAGCTGCTTCTAGAGCTGCCTTTGCCTTTTCTGCGGTCTCCTTGTTTGCGCCCTCAAGAACGGTTGCAGGTGCACCGTCAACTACAGCCTTGGCTTCGCCAAGACCTAGGTTGGTGAGTGCGCGTACTTCCTTGATGACCTGGATCTTCTGGTCGCCAGCAGCCTCAAGAACGACGTCGAATGAGTCCTTCTCTTCAGCGGCTTCTGCAGCGGCAGCAGGAGCTGCAGCAGCAACTGCAACAGGTGCAGCAGCGGTTACGTCGAATACTTCTTCGAACTTCTTGACGAAGTCGCTTAGCTCAATAAGTGAAAGCTCCTTGAAAGCCTCGATGAGCTGGTCAGTAGTCAGCTTTGCCATTTGATTTTCTCCTTGTTTGTTTCAGGTTTTGTAGATCGGATAAAGCGTGTTAGTTCGAAGACTCTTGCTTCTGACGCAGGGCGTCGACTGCGCGTGCAGCCTGTGCAAGAGGAGCCTGGAACATGTAAGCAGCCTTGAACATCGTGGCCTTGAACATGCCGGCAGCCTTGGCCAATAGCACGTCACGCGATTCGAGATCAGCAAGCTTCTTAACCTCATCAGCCGACAGTGCGATGCCATCTAGGACACCAGACTTTACGACTAGAAGAGGGTTTGCCTTGGCAAAGTCACGCAGAGCCTTAGCCACGTTGACAGCGTCACCGTGAACAAAAGCGAGGGCGCTTGGACCAACGAGCTGACCGTCAAAAGCGGTCACGCCAGCGTTAGCTGCAGCGATCTTGATAAGCGTGTTCTTTGACACGGCGTAGGTTGCGTCGGCACTGATTGAACGGCGCAGCTCCTTGAGCTGAGCCACAGTGAGTCCGCGGTACTCGGTTAGCAATACGGCTGACGAGCTACTGAACTTTGCAGTTAGCTCGGCGACGTTAGCTTCCTTGTTCGCCATGGCACTCCTTGATTACTTATTGCCGGTAGCCCCAGATAAACAAAAATGCTCCGGCGCAAGCGCACGGAGCAGAATTCAAAGAGAAAACTTCTTCACACACCTGCGCGGGTTGTCACTCTCGTGAACCTTCGTTGATCTCAATTTCTCGAGCTCAAAACCGGCGGTCTTTGGCTAAGTACGAGTTTAGACGCAAGCGTCGATCTAGCGCAAGCCCTAATCTGGCGAAGTGGTTATGGCTTGACGGTGCTGTAGATTTCGAAGCCCCAAGGCTTTAGCGAAACAAGTTGAGTCGCAGGCATTTTGACCAATTTGCCGTCGGAGTAGCGGTAGTAACTCTTGGCGTCTTTGCCCCATTGAACGTTTGCTGTCGCCGCTAGAGGCGAGATATTCAGGGCTATATAGACTTTGTTGGCACCTTTTTGGCGGCTGAACGAAACGATGCGGGTGGCATCGTTCTTGTATCGAGTCATGGTGCCGCCGCCGAGTCCTGCCCAAAGCGACGGGTTCTTATGGCGCAGTGAAATCAACTTGGTATAAAACGCGACGGCAGTCTTTGAGCGCGCGCTCGCGAAGTTCCAATCGATTAGGTCCTTCTCAAAGAAAGCCAATCGACGATTGGAGTCGACCTCTTGGCCGTCATAGATCAGCGGCATGCCTGGCACAGTAAAGGTCAGCACCGAAAGCGTTTTGGCTCCCTTGCCAAACTGCGTCGAAAGAGATCCGGTCCACGAGTTTTCATCGTGGTTGGTGATGAACAGCATCGGATAGGTGCCGGCCGGATACGCCGCAGCTTGCGAGTTCATGGTCATCGAAAAGTCAGTCTTTTGGCCGGTGCCCGAGCCAAAGCCATAGAGCATGTCCTTGAAGTGCCATCCGTAGTCAGCTTGAAACGCGTTGGCCAGAAGATCGGCTTGGTCTTGGGTTTCGGCGACCATCCAAATTGGCTTGATGGCTCGCAGTTGCGTGGCGGCGGTCTCCCAGAAGGCAGTGTCTACTCCCCAAGCGGCATCGCACCGATAGCCATCGATGCCAAAAGTGGTTACCCAATACTTCATGGCGTCGAGCATTGCAGCGCGCATGTCTTGATTGTTGTAGTTCAGGTCGGCCACGTCTGTCCAGTCGGTGCCTGCTGGCCAGGTTGGGTTGCCCTGGGCATCTTGGTTGTACCAGTCTTTGTGGTTCAGAGCCCAGGAGTTGTCGAAGGCACTGTGGTTGGCCACCCAGTCAAGCACCACGTGCATGCCGGCGGCGTGAGCCGTGTCGATCAAGCTGTGCAGGTCGGCTGCGTTGCCGAGGTCAGGGTTGATGCCTTTGTAGTCCTGCACCGAATAGGGCGAGCCCATGGTGCCTTTGCGATTGATTGCCCCGATCGGGTAAATCGGCATGAGCCACAAAATGTCGATGCCCAGTTTTTTGAGGCGAGGAATGTCAGCCGTGACCGCCGTTAGTTTGCCTTCGGCCGAATAGTCACGAACGTTGACCTCATAGATAACCGATTTTGCTGCCCAAGATGGCGCTGCCGAAACCGAGGATTGCGCCTTGAATCCGTTGCTCGATGCCGGCGCACAAGCGCCCAAAAGCACCGCCGAAACAGCCAACGTCGCGATGGCTGCGAGTGTCTTATTTAGGTAACGCAAAAGATGCTCCTAAGTGTCTTACAACGATTCGGTGATCCATGTTTTTTAGCGGCAGACCCAAGTTGTGCAAGATCGATAGCCCCAGCGCAAGAACTTGCATCAGATAACTCAAAGGTTGTGAAACACGCTTGCCCAGAATAGGCACCGAGTTGATGCTGTCTACCAGCATTTTGCGACTGACTTCGAAACCCGGCTTCATAAGGTCGCAGAGCTTGGAGTTGTGCAAAGCGGCAAGGTGCATTTCGAGTCGATAGTCTCGCCAGATTCTGCGGTTCTCACCAAAGCCCGAGGCCACGGTTAGCCCGTATTGGTCAAAGCCAAAGCCAGTGGTTCTGGCCTGGCGCAGGTTGCCGCTAACCACATCGCGAATAGACGCATCGAAGGCCTTCTCTAAAAGATCGTCAGAGGTTCCGAAGCGCGGATAGATGGTTCCTGTTGAAACACGGCACCTTCGAGCGATGCGGGCCACCGATGCTGCGTCGACTCCAGAGTTTGCGATGATCTCGATTGTGGCGCGCATGATTTGCTCTTCGACCGAATCTGGAGTTTCGAGCACCGGCTCTGCCTCAGGAAAATGTGGCATCTCACCTAGACCCAGAAGCAACAAGCTGCCATCCATGTTGTCTGGCATTTGGCGCAAAATAGGCAGCACTGCTTCGGCTTGGCGGTTTTCTGGGTCAACATGCACTGACATTGAGATGCCGATTTGCACAGCCAAAATCCAGGCCGTTCGCAACTCTATATAGCGGTTTCCTTTGGTTAGGTTGGCAAACCAACTGCTAAAGTCGGGCAGCACGACTTCGGCCACTTCAGGAATTCTGTGAGCGACACACATGATCTGCAGAAGGGTTCTGTCTAGAGCTACATCATGCTGAGCCCTTTGGTCGGCTTGGCCTAGTGAATGGATTTCGCTATCAAGGCGTGCGCGCCCATGTTTGATCCAGATCTCGGCCAACAAACCGTTGACGTCTCCAAAGTAGGAATAGAAAGTTGGTCGCGAGTGGCCCGAAACAGTCACTATGTCTGCGACGGTCACCTTGTCGATGCCGTTGCTTGCGATCGCGGCAATACCGGCATCAAGCAGCGAGTCAAATGACGACACCTTGGATGAGTTTGCGGTTGCGCGGGACATAAGGAAACTTTACTTTACAGTGTAAAGACGTGCAACCTTCGCCGCAGAGAACAAAAGATGCCCCATTCGGCGAGGAATGGGGCATCTAGCTTTTGTACGCTAGCCGAGGCTAGGGTCTGCCGGAGGCATCGTTGTGGTTAGACCGCGAAGCGAACCGGCGATTGATTAGGCATCGCGACGTGCGGCGCGTGGGCGCTTGGTGTCGCCACCACGATCAGCCCAACGACCCTTGCCGTTGCCCTGATAGTTGCCCTTGTTGCCACGAGGTGCGCCACCGCTGCGACCATCACGGTCACCGCGACCGCGGCCACCGCCACCGTGTCCGCCACGTGAGTCACCGAAGTCAAGAACCTCAGGTGCCGGTGGTGCAGCAATCGGTCCTGCTAGCTCTTCGAGCAGCGGGTTAGACGGACGAACCTCGGTGAAAATACCATCGCGGTCGGCACGGTTAAGCAGGTCTTCCATGCGGCGACGACGGCTGCGCGGGATCAAAGTAATCACGGTGCCCTCCTTGCCAGCACGACCGGTTCGGCCCGAACGGTGCAGATAGGTCTTGTATTCCTCAGGTGGATCAACCTGAA
>CAILJO010000077.1 GCA_903834635.1 uncultured Micrococcales bacterium
GAGGTCTTTCCCTTTGAACCCTCACCACGACCAACACGAGTGCGGTCTTTCTTTGATCCGTCAGCCGGACGCAGGTGGTGAAGCTTTAGAAGGTTGCTCTTCTCTTTTGGTGCAACAGCCTTCTTGGCAGCTGGCTTAGCAGCGGCCTTAGGTGCAGCAGCCTTTGGAGCAGCAGCTTCGGTCTTCTCGGCAGCAGCCTTTGGAGCGGCAGCCTTTGCTGGAGCCTTCTCGGCAGCCGGCTTTGCAGCAGCCTTAGGTGCAGCAGCCTTAGCGGCAGCTGGCTTTGCAGCGGCAGCCTTTGGTGCAGCAGCCTTGGCAGCCGGCTTAGCGGCTGGCTTCTTTTCGTCGGCCATTAGTCGATCTCCTCAACGGTTACGAGGTGGGCAACGGTACGAACCATGCCACGAACCGAAAGCGAGTCTTCTTTGACAATCATGTCGCCGATTCGCTTTAGTCCGAGAGTGCGAAGAGTTTCGCGCTGGTTCGGCTTGCCACCGATTTTGCTCTTGATCTGGGTTACCTTTAGACGCTTAGCCATTAGGCACCTACCTTTGCCTGTTCGCGAAGAATGTTAGCCGGGGCTACCTCTTCGAGGGTTAGACCACGACGGGCTGCAACTGCACGAGGCTCTTCCAAGCTCTTCAATGCGGCAACAGTCGCGTGAACGATGTTGATGGTGTTCGATGATCCGAGTGACTTGCTTAGCACGTCGTGGATTCCGGCACACTCTAGTACGGCGCGAACTGGACCACCGGCGATAACACCAGTACCAGCAGATGCCGGACGAAGAAGTACTACACCAGCTGCTGCCTCGCCCTGAACTGGGTGAGGAATGGTGCTTGCGGTGCGAGGAACGCGGAAGAAGTTCTTCTTTGCCTCTTCGACACCCTTAGCGATAGCTGCTGGAACTTCTTTAGCCTTGCCATAACCGACACCGACCATGCCGTTGCCGTCGCCGACAACAACTAGTGCGGTGAACGAGAAACGACGACCACCCTGCACAACCTTCGAAACACGGTTGATGGTTACAACACGCTCGAGGAATTGGCTCTTGGTCTCTTCGCGGTCGCGACGCTCGCCACGAGGGCCACGCTCACGACTGCCGCGACGCTGCTCGCGCTCGCCTGCTTCTACCGTGGTAGCAGCAGTCTCGGTTGCAGTTTCGGTTGCAGTTGCTTCAGTTGACAACTCTTGCTCCTTGTTGATTTCGCTCACAGTGTCAGTCCACCTTCACGGGCGCCGTCTGCGATAGCCGCAACGCGACCTGCATACTTGTTGCCACCGCGGTCGAAGACGACCTCAGTGATGCCAGCCTTCTTAGCGCGCTCTGCGAGAAGAACACCGACTGCCTTCGACTTAGACGACTTGTCGCCCTTGTCTTTGCGCATGGCATCTTCCATGGTCGAAGCCGAAACCAGGGTGTGACCCTTGGTGTCGTCGACGATCTGAACGAATACGTGGCGTGCCGAGCGGGTTACAACCATGCGTGGACGCATTGCGTCGCCCGAAATCTTCTTGCGAAGACGTGAGTGACGGCGTGCACGAGCGGCGGCCTTGCTCTTTCCGCGGATCTTTGAAGTTAGACCCATGATTACTTACCTGACTTTCCGGCTTTGCGACGAACGACCTCGCCAGCGTAGCGAACACCCTTGCCCTTGTAAGGCTCTGGCTTGCGCAGCTTGCGAATGTTTGCAGCAACTTCGCCCACGGCCTGCTTGTCAATGCCGTGAACAGTCACCTTGGTGTTTCCGTCAACGGTGAACTGAATGCCTACTGGCGGCTCAACGGTGATTGGGTGAGAGTATCCGAGTGCGAACTCGAGTGAGGTGCCCTTCTGAGCAACACGGTAACCGGTTCCAACAATCTCAAGACCCTTGGTGAAACCTTCGGTTACACCCTGGATGTTGTTTGCGATCAAGGTGCGGGTTAGGCCGTGAAGCGAACGCGAGTTGCGCTCGTCGTCGGGGCGAGCCACGATGATGTTGCCATCTTCGAGGCTGATGGTGATTGGGGCAGGAACGGTGTGGGTCAAGGTTCCCTTAGGACCCTTAACGTCAACGACCTGGCCGTCAATCTTGATTTCGACACCGGCTGGAACCGGGATCGGCAACTTTCCAATACGCGACATCTGTGATTACCAAACGTAGGCGAGAACTTCTCCGCCTACTCCCTTCTTCGCAGCCTGACGGTCAGTTAGAAGACCGGATGATGTGGACAAAATGGCGATGCCAAGGCCGCCGAGAACGCGAGGAAGCTCGGTGCTCTTCGCGTAAACACGAAGACCTGGCTTTGAAACGCGCTTGATGCCAGCGATTGAACGCTCGCGGTTTGGGCCGAACTTCAGGTCGATGGTCAGAGTCTTGCCGACTTCTGCATCTTCAACCTTGAACGAAGCGATGTAACCTTCGGCCTTTAGGATTTCGGCGATGGTGCCCTTGAGCTTGCTGTACGGTGCACTTACCTGCTCGTGATATGCCGAGTTGGCGTTGCGCAGCCGGGTCAGAAAGTCTGCTACCGGGTCTGTCATTGTCATGCTATTTGTTTCACTTTCTTCAGCGGTTTCCCTTCGCCTTTCAGGGCTTGGGACCTATCTGATTAGTTGGTCTTGAATGGGAAGCCGAGCGAGGTTAGTAGTGCTCGGCCTTCCTCGTCAGTCTTTGCAGTGGTGACGATGGTGATGTCCATGCCGCGTGAACGGTCGATGGAATCCTGGTTGATCTCGTGGAACACGTTCTGCTCTGAGAGACCGAAGGTGTAGTTTCCGTTGCCGTCAAACTGCTTGCCGTTCAAACCGCGGAAGTCGCGGATACGAGGCAAAGCTAGGTTGAGCAGGCGGTCTAGGAACTCCCACATGCGGTCGCCACGAAGAGTGACGTGAGCACCGATTGCCTGTCCTTCGCGCAGCTTGAACTGAGCGATTGACTTGCGAGCCAAGTTAACCTGCGGCTTCTGTCCGGTGATTGCGGTGAGGTCCTTGATCGCACCATCGATGAGCTTGCCATCTTTAGCTGCGTCGCCGACACCCATGTTCACAACGATCTTGGTCAGGTTTGGAACCTGGTGAGGGTTGGTGAAGCCGAACTCCTTGGTCAGGGCCGCTGCGATTTCTGCGCGGTACTGAGCCTTTAGGCGAGGCAGAGCCTTGCCTGCGGCTGCCTTTGAGGCCTTAGGGGCCTTTGCTGCTGCGTCGGTCATTAGACTTCCTTACCTGACTTCTTGGCAACGCGCACGCGCACGGTCTTTAGAACCTCTTTGCCATCGACGATCTTCTTAACGGTGGTGACCTTTGAGCCAATACGGGTTGGCTTCTTGGTGCTTGGGTCAACCAGCAGAACGTTTGAGATGTGGATCGGGGCCTCAACGGTCTCGATGCCACCGGTGGTGGTGCCACGGTCAGTCTGAGTCTGCTTGACGTGCTTCTTGACGAAGTTGATTCCTTCGACGATTACACGGCTGGTCTTGGTGTCAATTGCTAGGACCTTGCCCTGCTTGCCGCGGTCTCCGCCACGAGCCTGGGTCTTGCCAGTGATTACCTGGACGAGGTCGCCCTTCTTGATGTTAGCCATAAGTTATAGCACCTCCGGAGCTAGCGAAATGATCTTCATGAACTTCTTGTCGCGAAGCTCGCGACCAACTGGACCAAAGATGCGGGTGCCCTGAGGCTCGCCGTCTTTCTTGATGATCACTGCGTCGTTCTCGTCAAACTTGATGAAAGAGCCGTCTGGACGACGTGTCTCTTTGGCGGTGCGAACGATCACAGCCTTGAC
>CAILJO010000078.1 GCA_903834635.1 uncultured Micrococcales bacterium
GCATGACCAGCGAGAAGCGGGTCTAGCGTGCCGTTGGGTTTGCCCAAAGCTCGCAAAAAGACGCGAACCTTGGCAGCCTCGCTTGCAGCTTTGGAGTCAAAATCTAGGATGCCGAGTTGCCTGAGAACTTCTGAAACGCTCAAGAAAAGCTTGGCGTCATTTCTAATGGCCAAGCCGGTTCGAACTTCAAGCTCTGAGATGGTCGAGAGAAACAAGTTTTCAAAACCTACCTCGAGTGCCCGATCAACTACCGAAGGCACTTTTCTGACCAAAAAGCTGAATGTGTCTGTATCTAGGATGTACTTCATGTTCAACCCTCACTCGGAAGATCAAATGGGTTCACATACTCGGTTGATTCCGTGCGCATCTCGGCAAGTAGGTCGGTGAAACCCTGCCAGGCCTCAGGCGCAACCCCATCATCGCGATTTAGCCATTCAAGAAATGCCTGGTTGCGATCAACCGGGGGCTTGGTGCTAACCGTGAAAGTGCCTTCGTCACCACTGGCCCACAGAAAAAGTTCACCGGCATCACTGCGCAGTGCGGCAGGAATGCGAATGGCGAGGCTACCCCCATTTTTGAATACCTTGGTCTTGAAAATTTTCATGTCTACTCTCTCCCCACGAGAAAAGTATAGACACTAGTAGATACTTTTAGTCAAGCACTATTTCAAGGCGTTCATAACGGCTCGGCACGTGTTCAAACCCGGCGAGGTCGTTGTGAATGATCGACCCTTCGCCAACCTTCCAAGAGGCAAAAGCGGCCAGCCACTGCTCGAGCAAAATCTTGGTTTGCAACTGCGCCAGGTGCAGACCGATGCACGAGTGACGCCCATAACCAAAACCAACGTGCGGGTTCGCCCCGCGGTCCATGCGAATCTCGGTAGGACACTCGATTGCCGAGGCATCATGGTTGGCCGAGATAAAACTCAGCCAAACATAGTGCGGGTCGGCCGGGTCGGTGGTCTGCTCTTTGTCGACTCGGTGCATCATCGGCAGCGGCGTCAAGAACCGCACCATCTCGTTGATGAAATCAGGAATCTTGGTTGGGTCTGCAGCCAGCGACTCACGAAGCTTGTGATTGCCCGCCAAATAACTCAGCGAACCACAAACCAACTTGACCACGGTGTCACGCCCACCGGCAAGCACGAGGTTTGCGATGCCGTACTTTTCGAGTCGCGTGAGCGGGCGACCATCGAGCTCGGCACGATTGACCACACCAAAGATGTCATCGGTCGGGTTCTCGTCGAGCTCATCAAAGGTGCGCTTCAAATAGCGATCGAGGTGGTCGCCGTGGCGAATGCCATCTTCGTCGGTGATCCAGGTGTCTGGGCCCCACGAATACCATTCGTCAACATCTTGAGGACGAGCAAAAACAACACCGAGACAACGCACCACCATCGGCAGTGCAAGTTCTTGAATCACTTCGATGCCTCCGGCAGCCCGAGCCTCGGCGATGAGCTCGGCGATCAGCTTGCCGAAGGCATGGGTGTGGGTGGCCAACGAGTCTTTGACAAACCATGGCGCAATCAGCGCGCGAATGGCACCGTGCTCGGGTGGGTCAACCTCGAGTGGCAGTTGCTTGTAGTCGCGAACATCCTGGTCGCCTTGAAGGTCGCTTGAGTAGCGCTCGTAGTCGCGAGCGGCGGCTCGAACGGCGGCATTGCCGGTTATAAGCTCCACGGGGTTAACTCCTCGAGTGCAGC
>CAILJO010000079.1 GCA_903834635.1 uncultured Micrococcales bacterium
ATCAAGAGCGCCTGACCTTCAGCCTCGGCCGCGATCTTCTGGTTCGTGGCGGCAACGATTCGAGCCATCGAGTCGGTGACTTCTTTATCGAACGAGAGCTCGGTGATCTGCAAATCTAAAACCGTGAAACCCCAAGATGACAGCTGCTCGTCGAGCGTGGACTTTGCGTGGTGAACGATTTCGGCACGAAGTCCAAGCACTTCTGATTGCTTGCGCGTTGCTACATATTCGCGAACCGAAGCTTCGACTGCGCTGAGTAGAGCAATGTCGAATGACTTTTCGTCGATGAACTTGAAGGCGACGGTCTTAACGGTTTCGGGCTCGTGGTCGCTCACCGAAAAAATGACGGTGGCAGTGAAGTGCACCACGGCCTGGTCGCTCGTAATGGTCTTGAACTGCAGCTGTTCGGTGCGGTTCTGAATCGGCACCACTCGGTTGATGCGCTCGACAAACGGAATCAGGATGTTCAGGCCAGGGCGAATGACTCGACGGTACTTGCCGAACATGGTAACCACACCAACGGTCGCTTGGTTGACGACTCTAAAAGATGCGAAGAGAATCCAGAGAAGAACGATAGCTGCGAGAGCCGAGAGTGAAAGTTGAAAGAGGTCCATAGTCAAAACCTACACCTCAACTAAGCAAGGTTATTTGCTTGCGGCAGGGTTGTTCAGAAGATCTTGGAAGACAAGCTGCGCACCACCGATTTCAAGAATTCTTGAACCTAGTGCAGCCGTTCTAACTTGAACGTGTTCACGCGACCCTGCCACTGCGCTGTGGCGCATCTTAGATAGCAGGCTGTAGTCGTTGGCCTGAAACAGTGGCTGCAAGAACCCAGCAAGAAGAATGACTTGGGGATTAAAAATGTTCACCAGGTTGGCTAGCCCGATTGCCAGAACATCGATCTTTTTATCGATGATGCGCCGAGCGCGCGGGCTGCTTGCCTCCAAAATTGCCGAGGCCAGTTCATCGTCTTCTGGGTCGTCAAGCCCTAATGCTTCGGCGAGTTGCTCTCGGTTCACTAGAGCCTCAAGTGTTCCTGAGAGCCCAAGAGAGTCGACTGCCTTGCTGTCGGTCAACCGAATGTGACCTAGTTCACCGGCATAACCTCGATAACCGCGAATCAGTTTGTCTTCGATCACCACACCGCCACCGATGCCACCGGTTCCACCGAACAGATAGATGATGTCGCTAAAACCGCGTCCGGCGCCAAAGGTGCTTTCGGCCAAACAAGCAATTGAGCCGTCATTATCAATCTGCACTGGCAACCCTAGGCGCTCGCTTAGAAGTGCACCAAAGGGGACCTCAGTCCACTTCAAGAACGAACAAATTCTTACCGAGTTATTGCGCACATCAACCTGACCAGAAATCGCCACCGATACGCCAATGATTCGGTCAGTCTTTTTTAGTTGTTTTCGAATTTGGCTCAAAGCGACTTCGGTGGCGTCACAAACCTCTTCGGGGCTCGGGTGAATGGGTGTCGCAATTCGAGCTCGAGCCTTTAGTTCTCCGCTCATAGACACGGCCGACACGATTGTGCTGTGGTACCGCGGAACAACTGTAATTGCGAAGATGTTTTCGGCGATTGACACATTGGAACTGGGTCGTCCGACGCGGCCGGCCTGAGCGGTTTCGCTTTCGGAAACTAGCTTCAAGCCAACCAATTCTCCGACCAAGTCAGAAATGGTAGACCGGTTCAAACCAGTCATACTGGTTAAATCAGATCGAGAAATCGTGCGATTTTGGTAAACCAGTTTTAACAAATTGGACAAGTTCGACTGGCGCAAATCGTCGCGATTTGCCCCCCTGCCGATTGAGCCAGCGAAACTTTGGCTCTCTACTTTGACCATCGTTCAATGTTAGCCATTTGGGCAATCTGTTGCCTCAGAAAACAAATGATAACAATCACGTTACGAACACTCGTATTAGGTGTCTCGACATTTGTTGTCTGTGCCAACATAAAGCCAGCCTCTTGTTTGGGGGTCGACCTCTTGGTCTGCGATATCTCAAAAAAACCTAAAAAAGGAATGACAATGAAAAAGTCAGTAATCGCTGGCGCAGTGGCACTTGCCGCTGTCTCGGCAATGCTGCTAAGCGGTTGTTCAACAACCGCAGCAGGCGCTAACCGCGCATGTATCATCCTGCCTGACGCCGACAGCGGAACTCGCTGGGAGCCAGGCGACCGTCCTGCCCTAGAAAAGGCTCTGACCGCCGCTGGATTCGAAGCTGACATCCAGAACGCTCAGAACGACACCAGCAAGTACGCAACCATCGGTGACCAGATGCTCACCAAGGGTTGTGGCGTAATGATGCTCGTTGACCTTCAGGGTGCAGGTGCAGCAGTTGCTGCCAAGGCAACCAAGCAGGGCATCCCTGTTATTGCCTATGACCGCCCAATCACCGGCGCTGACTACTACGTGTCATTCGACAACACCCGTGTTGGCGAAATGGAAGGTCAGACCGTTCTTGATGGCCTCAAGGCAAATGGTGTAGACCCTAAGTCTGCAAGCATTGTTTACTCGAGCGGTGACCCAGCCGACGGTAACGCCAAGATGGTCCTCGACGGAGCCCTTTCGGTTCTTGACGCCGCTGGTGCGCACGCTGCGTTCACCATGGCTGGAACCTGGGATGGCCCAACCGCCGGAACCGAGTTCGAGCAGGCTTACACCAAGCTGAACGGCAAGATCGATGCAGTTCTTGCTCCGAACGACAACAACGCTGCAAACATCATCGCGATCCTCAGCAAGAACGGCAAGACCGTTCCTGTTTCGGGTCAGGATGCATCAGTTGCAGGTCTGCAGAACGTTCTTCTTGGCACCCAGACGGCTACCGTCTACAAGCCATTCAAGACCGAAGCTGCTGCAGCCTCTGACTTGGCCATCAAGCTCCTAAAGGGTGAGAAGCCAACCGTGAGCAAGAAGCTAGCCGATGGAACTCCATTCATGGCTCTTGACCCAATCCTGATCAAGGCTGCTGACGTACACACCGTTGTCGAAGCAGGCGACGCAAAGGCTTCAGACATCTGTACTACCGATGTTGCTGCTGCCTGTGCAAAGTACGGCGTCAAGTAAGTAAAACTAAGTAGTCGTGCGGCTCACCGTTTCGGCGGTGAGCCGCACACTCAAATGAAAGGAATACCCGAGCATGGAAGTCCCAGTAATCGAACTACAGGACGTCAAAAAGAGCTTTGGCCCAGTTGATGTTCTAAAGGGAATCAACTTCAAGGCTTATGCCGGGCGCGTTACAGCGCTTGTTGGAGACAACGGCGCAGGAAAATCGACCCTAATCAAAGGCTTGGCCGGAGTGCAGCCTTATGACTCAGGCACGGTGAAGTTCGACGGCGAAGTCGTAACTATTCACACGCCACGCCAGGCTGGTCACCTCGGCATCGAGGTTGTCTATCAAGACCTCGCTCTCTGCGACAACCTAGACATTGTTCAGAACATGTTCTTGGGCCGCGAAGAAATTAAGGCTCTGACCTTGAACGAGGCAACCATGGAGCTTCAAGCACAAAAGGCTCTTGAGAGCCTTTCAGTGCGAACGGTCAAATCGGTGCGCCAAAAGGTTTCGAGCCTTTCTGGTGGCCAGCGTCAAACGGTGGCTATTGCACGCTCGGTGCTGCGCCAGGCAAAGCTCGTAATCCTGGATGAGCCGACTGCGGCTCTTGGTGTTGCTCAGACCGAGCAGGTCTTGCGCTTGGTTCGCACACTTGCCGACTCAGGCGTTGCCGTGATTATCATCAGCCACAACCTGGCTGACGTATTCAAAGCCTGTGACGATATAAACGTTCTGTACCTAGGAAAAATGGTCGCCTCTCTAAAGACCAAAGAAACCAACCAAGCAGATGTGATCGGTTACATTACCGGCCTGAAAACTGCAGAGGGAGACGACAAATGAGCAACGTAAAGATTTCAACTGGCCACGAGGGCACGGCCAAAGATCAAATCACGGCATACTTTCAACGCGTCAAATCTGGCGACATGGGCGCTCTTCCAGCTGTTGCAGCACTTTTGGTGTTGACCGTAATTTTCACTGCTGCATCGCCAGCGTTCTTCTTGAAGCCGATCAACGTCGCCAACCTGTTTGTTCAGGCGGCAGAGCTAACCATGCTCGCCGCTGCGATGGTCTTCGTAATCCTTTTGGCCGAAATTGACCTTTCAGCCGGTGTTACTGGCGGTGTTGGCATGGCCGTGTTCTTCAGGCTCATGCAAGCCGGAATGAACTGGATTCCGGCCTTGGTGCTTGGTCTGGTAGTCGGCGCAGCCATCGGGTTTATTATCGGATTCTTTGTCTCCAAAATAGGTGTGCCTTCGTTCGTCGTGAGCTTGGCTTTCTTTCTAGGGTTCCAGGGGCTTCAGCTGGTACTTCTTGGAGAGGGCGGATTGTTCCGCGTTGATGTTCCACCAATCAACGCCATCATGAACGAAAACATGCCGCCAATCGGTGGCTGGATTACCTTGGCCGTGGCACTGATCCTCGGGCTGCTAATCACCGGATACGACCGTCGCCGCCGCGCTAGCCATGGACTGCCCAACCGACCTTATTCGTTGGTCATTCTGAAGTACGGCGCCATTGCTGTCATCGGTGGAATCATCTTGGTGGTCATGAACGTAAACCGCAGCGCCAACGTGTTCAAGCCAATTCAAGGTGTGCCTTATGTAATCCCGATCACGCTTGCCATTCTGTTGCTCGGCAGCATGGTGCTTGACCGCACTCGTTTTGGCCGTCACCTCTATGCAGTTGGTGGCAACCCTGAGGCCGCTCGTCGTGCCGGTATCAAGGTGGCCAAAATTCGCATCATCTCATTCATTATTTGTTCGAGTCTTGCCGTTGTTTCTGGCCTATTCCACGTTTCACGCCTCGGAGCCGTTGAGGCAACCGCAGGTCGCCAGATCGTGCTCAGCGGTGTAGCAGCCGCCGTTGTTGGTGGCGTAAGCCTATTCGGCGGAAAGGGTCGCCTAATGCATGCAGCAATCGGCGCCCTGGTCATCACCATCATCTCCAACGGTCTAGGACTGCTGGGCTGGGATGCCGGCAGCAACTTCTTGGTTACTGGTGGCGTTCTCCTGCTGGCTGCCACAGTTGACGCATTATCGCGCAAGCGAAGTGCTGGTTCGCAGGTCAGGGTGTAACCAATCTCCTTGGCCTAAGAAAATGGGCTCGCCTGATGGCGAGCCCATTTTCTTTTGACTTGGGGTTAGTCTTCGAACACCAGAAGAACAGTGCCAGCAGGAACGGTTTCGCCAACGGCAGCACCGATCGACTTAATGACTCCGGCGCGGTGCGCAGTCATTGGCTGCTCCATCTTCATCGCTTCAAGCACAACAACTAGTTCACCTTCGGCGACAGACTGCCCTGCTTCTACGGCGATCTTCACAACGGTTGACTGCATCGGAGCCTTGAGGGTGTTGCCGGTGTTGCCACCAGCGGCTGCTGCCGAAGATTTGCGAGCCGGAGCGGTCTTTGCAGCACCCGAAGACTTTGGCGAGCCAACCAGGCGAGCTGGTAGCGAAACTTCGATGCGCTTTCCGCCGACTTCAACGGTGACGTTGGTGCGTTCGGCGGCCGGTGCGGCATCTTGGTGGGTTCCGCCCCAGGCCGGAATGTCGTTGTGCCACTCGGTTTCGATCCAGCGAGTGTAGATGCCGAACTTGTTGGCAGCCTCGTCGCCTATGAAGGCCGGGTCGTTGACGATCTTGCGGTGAAAAGGGAGAACGGTTGGCAAGCCTTCGATGTGCATCTCGGCAAGCGCGCGGCGGCTGCGCTCGAGAGCCTGCTGGCGGGTCGCGCCAGTGACGATCAGCTTTGCCACCATTGAGTCGAACGAACCGCTGATCTCGTCGCCGCTCTCGACTCCGGTGTCAACGCGAACACCAGGGCCACTTGGGGCTTTGAAAACGTGAACCGGTCCAGGCGCTGGCATAAAGTTGCGACCAGCATCTTCGCCGTTGATGCGAAACTCGAATGAGTGCCCGCGAACCTCAGGGTCGGCGTAGTCAAGCTCGCCGCCTTCAGCCAAACGAAACTGCTCGCGAACCAAGTCGAGGCCGGTGACCTCTTCGCTGACCGGGTGCTCAACCTGCAGGCGCGTGTTTACCTCGAGGAACGAAATCGTTCCGTCTTGGGCAACCAAGAACTCACAGGTGCCGGCGCCCTGATAGCCAACCTCTTTGAGGATTGCCTTTGAAGAGTCATAGAGACGCTTGATCTGGTCAGCGGTCAAGAATGGTGCTGGCGCTTCTTCGACCAGCTTTTGGTGTCGGCGCTGAAGTGAGCAATCGCGTGTCGAAACGACTACGACGTTTCCATAGGCGTCGGCCAGGCACTGGGTTTCGACGTGACGAGGCTTCTCGAGGTACTTCTCGACAAAGCACTCACCGCGACCAAACGCTGCGATAGCCTCGCGGGTTGCCGACTCGAATAGTTCTTGAACTTCTTCTTGCTGGTATGCGACCTTGATGCCGCGGCCACCACCACCGAAGGCCGCCTTGATGGCAACAGGCAGGCCGTGAATCTTTACAAAGTCGAGCACCTCTTCAGCGCCAGAAACAGGGTTGATGGTTCCGGGAGCCAACGGTGCTCCGACCTTCTCGGCAACGTGGCGCGCCGAAACTTTGTCACCCAAACGCTCAATAGCTTCTGGGCTTGGTCCGATCCAAATCAGACCGGCTGCGATGACTGCACGCGCGAACTCGGCGTTCTCTGCCAAAAATCCATAACCCGGGTGCACTGCATCAGCACCTGATTGCTTGGCTGCGGCCATGATCTTTTCGATAACCAGGTAGGTCTCAGGACCGGTCGTGCCTTTCAGGGCATAAGCCTCGTCGGCAAGCTTGACGTGCATGGCTTCGCGGTCTTGGTCGGCATAAACGGCAACCGAGGCAATGCCAGAGTCACGGGCTGCGCGGGCGATGCGAACGGCGATTTCTCCACGGTTGGCAATGAGAACCTTGGTGATCTTTTTGGCTGAGACAGTCATAATCAACAAGCCTATTGGCTCAAAAGGGCACTTTATTGGCGTGTGGCAACAAAAAAGTTGCCGAATCGCTGTTCAAAACGCCAAAACTACGATGCCTGCCGGCGGCATCTTGGTTATGCGCGGTTCCACATTGAGGTGTATTCGACCCCGAGTTGAAGGGTCAGTTCGCGAAGCACCGAAAGCGAAATGCCGATCACCGTGTGGGCATCGCCTTCGATCGAACGCAAGAAAGCACCTCCCAGGCCGTCGATCGTAAAAGCACCAGCCACTTTGAGCGGTTCGCCGGTGGCAACATATGCCTCGATTTCTGCGTCAGAAATGTAGTCAAAGTGGACTGTGGTCGAAGAAACCTTCCCTGTGGCTGCAGCCGCTTGGCCCGGCTTGTAGTCTCGGTTGTCGATCAGCCAGTGGCCGCTGTAGAGCACCCCAGACTTGCCTCGCATGCGCTTCCATCGGTCAATCGCAACCTGCGGGTCGTGAGGTTTGCCTAGCGATTCACCTTCAAAGTCGAGCTGTGAATCGCAACCGAGCACAAGCCCACCGAAAGACTCGGGCATTGCTGCAACTGCTTCTGCCTTCGCTTTGGCGAGCACTGCAACAACGTCGTGAGTGTTTGAAATCAGCCCCATGTTTCGCGAGAGTTCCTCGACCGCATCCTCGTCAACTCCGGGCGCAATTGTCAAAGGTTCGATTCCTGCGTCGCGCAAAACTTTTAGCCGTGCGGGCGAGGTGGAAGCCAAAACGAGTCGAGTCACGAGACGAGTCTGGCACACTTGACAGGTGAATACTTCTAACTGGCTAGGCCGCGAACTGACCCTCGACATCGAGAAGGTTGCCCACGGTGGCATCTTTGTTGCACGCCACGAAGGTCGTGTGGTTTTCGTGTCGCACACGCTGCCCGGCGAAAAAGTGAAGGCTCGAGTTTTCGAAGACAAGGGTGGATCTTTCTGTCGTGCCGAAACCACCGAGGTTCTTGAACCTAGCGAGCACCGAGTGAAACACTTTTGGAAGGCGGCCCGAGAGGGTGGCGCGGGTGGCGCCGAGTTTGGTCACATTGCCCTTGCCTATCAGCGCGAGTTGAAGGCTGACGTGCTCGAAGAAGCACTATCTCGCATGGCTGGAATCTCGATGCGACCTGTCGTCGAGGCTGCCCCCGGCGATGATGAAGCGGGTGGTCTGGGTTACCGCACCCGAGTGCAACTTCACGTTGACGAGTTTGGTGTTGCCGGCCCTTATCGCGAGCGAACTCACGCCGTGGTCGAAACCCGCGACTTGCCTCTGGCCGTCGAAGACATTCGCGAATTGGGCCTTCACCTCAAGAACTGGAACGGCGTTAGCAAGCTTGAAATCGCCGCCTCGAACACCGGGCAGTTGCAGTACTCGGTAGACAAAAAGGTCAAGGGAGACGAACGCTTGGTCGAGCGCGTGGCCGGACGCACTTTCAGAATTTCGGGCGGCGGATTTTGGCAGGTGCACCGCAAGGCGGCCGAGTTGCTGACCGCAACCGTCTTGGCCGACATCGCTAAGGTGGGCTTCGACAAGACCGCCGACAACCTGGACCTCTATGGTGGTGTGGGACTTTTTGCCGGCGCCATCGCAGCCAAGTTTGGCAACGACTCGAAGATCACCACCGTCGAGGCATTTAAACAAGCCACCGATGACGCCGTCTTGAACTTGGCCGATCTAAGCAACGTAAAAGCAGTTTGCCAACCCACTGAGCGTTTCTTGGCCGAACGTGTTTCGGCCCACAAAAAAGCTGGTTCACCAGTCTCTACTGCCACGGTCGTGCTCGACCCGCCGCGCGCCGGCGCTGGCGCGAAGGTTGTCGGGCAGCTTCTAGATCTAGCTCCTAAGCACATTGTTTATGTCGCCTGTGACCCGGTTGCGCTCGCTCGCGACCTGAAGCCGCTGATCGCTGGTGGTTACGAGTTGATAAATCTTCGTGCCTTTGACCTGTTTGCCCACACTCATCACGTCGAGGCGGTTGCTAGCCTTAGTCGCAGGCATTAGCGGTTCTTTTTTTGAGTTTTGGGGGAGGCAACATGGCAGACAAAGTCACGGTTGCCATTGTCGACGACCACGATGCCATTCGGCTGGGCTTCAAGGGTGCCTGTCTTGAAAATAACTTTGAGGTGTTGGGTTCGGCTGCTTCAGTGTCAGACCTGCTGACTAACTTAGAACCTGGGGAACCCCAGGTGGTCGTGTTAGACCTTTCGCTGGCAGATGGTTCACAGGTGGAGAACAACGTGCAAAGCATTCGGGCTCATGGCAGCCAAGTGGTCATTTATAGCATCGCCGATAAGCGAAATCAGGTTCGCGGGGCAATCAAGGCAGGCGCTGCAGCCATCGTCACTAAGGCTCAACCAATGTCAGACCTTTTCGAGGTAATCCAGCTAGTGGTCGATGGTGTCTATGTGAACAACGTGCACACCACTGCAGCCATCGACTCTGACCTCGAGTTTAAAGAGGCCAAGCTTTCGCCGCGCGAGCGTGAGGTGCTCACGCTGTACGCATCGGGGCTGGCGCTCAAGCAAGTTGCTTTCACTTTGAATATCAAACTGAATACCGCCAAAGAGCACATCGACCGGGTGCGCTCTAAATACGCCGACATTGGGCGCCCAGTTTCGACTAAGACGGAACTGCTGATTCGGGCCATAGAAGACGGCCTCATCGACGGCGGTTCAATCTAATGAAGTTTGCCTCTCGAAGCCCCTATTCGGCCACGCTCGCACTTTCGCGGGTGGACCGTTGGATTGGTCGCTCCTATTCACTCTTTTTGCTTGTTTCACTGATCGAAACGTTGGGCACCGTGGCCAAGCAGCTGCCTGTATTGAATCTCGCTGTGGCGATTCCGGCCATATCGATTTTTGCGCTCGCGCTCTTTTACAACGTTTTCAACTTTTGGTTTGGTGACGGCAACATTCACTCTTACGTGATTATCGGCCTTGTGATGTTCTGCCTTTTGGCATCGATGCCTTTTCAGCCTGCTGTGGGTTCGACCTGGCCAGAGTTTCAGCATTCATGGGTCTGGTGGACAACCGGTGGGGCATCGGTCTCTATGGGGCTGCTGTTGCCACGATGGTGGTCATGGCTTTACATGGCCTTGACGCCGATAGCCTGGTTCTTTTTAGTGCAAACCACCTGGGGTGGATCTTTTGGTCTAGCGAAGGCCCTAGAAGATGCGGCTTATGTAACTTTGTTTCCGGCGACCATCGTAGGAATGGCTCAGCTGCTGCGAAGTGCTGCGCTGAGAGTCGACATAGCTGTCGAAGATGCCGCCGCGGCAGCAGCCGAACGCGCCCGCATCGATGCCGTTGAGCGTGAGCGCTCAAGAATAGATGCGTTGGTGCATGACTCTGTTCTGACCACTTTTTTGCTTTCGGCAAAAGCGACATCTCCAGAGCAAATGGCGTTGGCCAAGACATCAGCCCAAGACGCACTCATAAAACTAAAAGCGGCGCAGGCCGATGACTCTGGTGAGGCGATTTCGATTTCGTCTTTTGCCAAGGCTTTGGCCGAGTCGGTTCGCCGGCAAGATGCCAACATAGAAATCGATGTCACCGGCGGAAGTGCTCATTTGATCAAAGCCGAAGTGGCTTCGGCTCTTTCTGATGCGACTGCCCAGGCTCTCACCAACTCGCAACAACATGCACCTTTTATGTCTGACCGCTTGTTTCGTCTAAAAATAAGTGATCGCGAAATCAAGATTGTGGTTCGCGACGATGGGCCAGGTTTTAGACCGGGTCGCATCCCCAAAAACCGTCTGGGTCTTCGCGTCAGCATCATTGAACGAGTCGAAGCTGTCGGTGGTCGCGTTTTTATAGAGACCAGCCCCGGTGAAGGAACCACGATTGTTTTGGAGTGGGAGTTCGCATGATTCTCGTTGTAAAGCGCCTCGGGCTCTCTGTCATTGCGTTGTTGTTTGGTCTATTCCAAGGGGCGCTAGGGCTTGCATCTTTCGAGTTCTACTCGAACCCGACGGGGCCATTCGTGGCGCTGATCATCTATGTTGTCACCCTGTTTTCGACGGTCACAATGTATCGAGGAGTCACGCTTCCGCTCGCACACGCAGCCTTGGCCACTTTTGCTACTTGCCTGTTGCCGATACTGACAAACCCTGCCATAAAAAATCATGTTTTCGACACTTATGCAACGTGGTACATCGGTGGTGCCGGTGTTCTGCTGACAACCATCGTCGTTCGGCGAAACTATGCCCTCGCTTGGGTCGGAGCCACGATTGTCACAGTTGAGGTTGTGGCCTGGGCTAAAGACCTGAACGTAATCTGGCAGTCAGGTTTGATGGGTGGAATGGTTCTTTTGGTTGCTGCGGGGCAGGCAATCTCGCTTGGAGTCGATAAGGCTGCACGCGATGCAAAAGCCCTTGCCGATCAGGCTGCCGAGGAGAAATCTCAGACTCAAGCCGTCACCGCGCGTCGTTTAGAGCGGCAAGTCAGACTTCAATCGGCATTCGAGGCATCGAAAAACCTGCTCGATCTGATCGTTGCTTCAGACGGAAACCTTAGCTCGGATCAACGACGTGAGGCAGCCTTGGCCGAGGTGGCACTTCGCGACGAAATTCGAGGTCGCGACCTCATGAATCCAGCTTTGCGTTTAGCGGTTCAAGAGGCAAGGCGCCGAGGAGTCGAGGTGATCTTGCTCGACGAAGGCGGGCTCGACGGCCAAGACTCTGATCTAGTCGAACGAATGCTCGCCGATGTTGCATCAGCGGTTCAGGGTGTTCAACGAGGCAAGGTGACCATTCGCTCAGTGCAAGGCGAAACCTGGCTAATCACAGTGTTGGTGACCGATTCACCAAATGATCCGCCGGTGCTTTGGCTGCGATTGCCCTAGAAACAACGAAAAAAGAGGCAAAGAGAAAAGGCAGCCTCGCGACTGCCTCTTCAGCTCAATCGATTTCTCGATAACCCCGTTGAAACCTTTGGTCCCGATACCAAACCGTGGTTCCAAAACTATTGTGCGTTTCGGTAACCCCGATTTGTGGTCAAATCTCGAAATCCTTTGTCCCCGATAAGGGGGACACCCTTAGCCCAGGATTGCTCGGCGAAGGGTGTCTAGACCAAGTGCGCCCAGGTTCAGAGCATCGCGGTGGAACTTCTTGATGTCCCAGTCGGCTCCGGCTTTGGCCTTTGCTTCATCGCGAATCTGTTCCCAGATGCGCTGACCGATCTTGTAGCTCGGAGCCTGTCCAGGCCAACCGAAGTAACGGTGAACTTCGAAGTTGATGAACTCTTTCGACATGTTCACGTTGTCGCTCATGAACTCAACTGCATAGTCAAAGTCCCACTTGCCGGTGCCGTCAAGGCGAGGCTTGCCAAGGTGAACCGACAGGTCGAGAACCACGCGAGCTGCACGCATGCGCTGGCCGTCGAGCATGCCCAAACGGTCGCCCGGGTCGTTCAAGAATCCTAGGTCCTGCATCAGGCGCTCTGCATAGAGTGCCCAACCCTCACCGTGCCCTGAACACCAGTTAGCCATGCGGCGCCAGTCGTTTAGTTCACCGCGGTTGTAAACCTGGGTTGCAATCTGAAGGTGGTGCCCTGGCACTCCCTCGTGATAAACGGTTGTGGTTTCGCGCCAAGTGTCGAACTCTGTGACGCCAGCAGGAACAGACCACCACATGCGTCCTGGGCGACTGAAGTCGTCGGTTGGGCCGGTGTAATAAATCACACCAGAGTTGGTTGGGGCAATCTTGCACTCAAGCGTGCGCAGCTTCTCTGGAATGTCAAAGTGCGTAGCACCCAACTTCTCAACTGCTTCGTCGCTCAGGCGCTGCATCCACTTTTGAAGTTCATCGGTGCTGTGCAGCTTGCGGCTTGCATCGTTGTTTAAGATTTCGATGGCCTCGGCAACGGTTGCTCCCGGCTTGATTTCGTTGGCTACGGCCTCTTGCTCTGCCTTTACGCGAGCAAGTTCTTCAAGGCCCCACTGGTAGGTCTCTTCGAGGTCAACCTTGGCTCCCAAAAAGCGTTGGCTCAAGAGGGCATAGCGGTCGTGACCGATTGCGTCGACGTGAGTTGCCACCGGAGCGAGTTCGTCACGCAAGAAGTTCTGCAGTTTGGCATAGGCAGCGGTGGCTACTTGGCTGGCTTCGACCAGCTCGGCACGCAGTGCGTCAGACAGCTCAACGCCCTCGGCCTTTGCGAACTTGCTAAAGAACCCGTTTTCACCGGTGATGTTGTTCAGGTCATTGACGACCCAGTTGACCTGACGAATCGCAGGAGTCTCGTTGTCGCGAATGCCCACTCGCAAAGTTTCGATGTATCCGTCGATTGCACCTTCAACCGCACGCATGCGCTTGTTTAGGTTGTTCCAATCGGCTTCGTTTGCAACAGGGCTGAGGTCAAAGATGTCGCGAATACCCTGCGCCGGTGAAGCCAAAACATCAAGGTCGCGCTTCCACAATCCGGTCTCGTGAAGTTCGATGCTCAACTTCAGGCTGGCCGCCAAGGCATCTTTGCTGACCTGGTCGATCTTGTCGACAGGCTCGAGCTGCTCAAGCTGGGCCAAAAGGTCTTTCTCAAGCTGGTTGAAGTGTGCGATGGCAGCAGGCGAGTGGTCGTCGAGCTTGTCTTCGCCACCAGCAAAGCCGGCATAAGTTGCAAACGATGGGCTCAGCTCAGCGAGCTTGACCACCCAGGCATTTGAAAGTTCGTCAATTTTTGAAGGTACGCGCGTCATTGCATTTCCTGTTCGACTTGGAATCAAAGGTTTGAACCTAATCTAAGCCAGAACTGCAACGCATGCCACCCGAAACCGTCAGGCTAGAGGCAAACTTTTGTGGCTAGTTAAGCCCGTCCTGCAGCGAAGCGCCCCACTGCCCGTGACCGGCTTGAATCGTCGACCGAAGCATTCCGTGATTTCTGTTCCAAGATGACTTCGCCGGCTTTCGCTTTGCCTGCTTGGCAGCCTCTTCTTCGGCAGCGGCCAGCGCAACCTGAACTACAGAAATCGCTGCGGCGAGTTCTTCGTCGGTGGGGGCACCGCGAACGACTTGGATGTCGGCTGGTTCGATGGTCATTACAGCGGAATGTTTCCGTGCTTCTTAGGCGGCAAGGTTGCGCGCTTGGTCTTGAGAGCACGCAGCGCCTTGATCACATTGATGCGGGTTGCAGACGGCTCAATGATTCCGTCAAGCTCGCCGCGCTCGGCAGCCAAGAACGGGCTGGCAACGTTGTAGGTGTATTCAGCGGCAAGCTTGGCGCGAACGGCAGCGACATCTTCGCCTGCTTCTTCGGCAGCCTTGATCTTGTCACGAAAGAGAATGTTGACCGCTCCCTGGCCACCCATCACGGCGATTTCGGCGGTTGGCCAAGCGAGGTTGATGTCGGCACCCAGTTGCTTCGAGCCCATAACAATGTATGCGCCGCCATAGGCCTTGCGAGTGATCACGGTAACCAAAGGCACGGTTGCCTCGGCATAGGCATAGAGCAATTTTGCTCCGCGGCGAATAACACCGGCCCACTCCTGGTCGGTGCCTGGCAGATAGCCCGGCACGTCGACGAGAGTCAAAATCGGAATCGAGAATGCGTCACAGAAACGAACAAAGCGTGCCGCCTTTTCACCCGCGTCGATATTCAAGGTGCCCGCCATCTGTGAAGGCTGGTTGGCAATGATGCCGACGCTCTGGCCATCCACTCGCGCGAAGCCGATAAGGATATTTGGGGCAAAGAGTGGCTGAACTTCAAGAAACTCGTTGCCGTCGACGATGCTTTCGATGATGACGTGCATGTCATAGGGCTGGTTAGCCGAGTCTGGAATGAAGGTGTCAAGTTCGCGATCGGCATCGGTGACCTCAAGAATATCGGTCTGGTCGTAGCGCTCCGCTTCGCTCAGGTTGTTCTCGGGCAGGTACGACAGCAAGGTGCGGGCATAGTCGATGGCGTCTTCTTCATCGCTTGCCAGATAGTGAGCCACACCCGAAGTTTCGTTGTGCGTGCGCGCGCCACCAAGCTCTTCCATGCCAACGTCTTCGCCGGTCACGGTTTTGATAACGTCTGGGCCGGTAACAAACATGTTCGAGGTTTTGTCGACCATGATCACAAAGTCGGTCAACGCCGGTGAATACACAGCGCCGCCGGCGGCTGGACCCATGATGATCGAGATCTGTGGAATCACGCCCGAAGCCATAGTGTTGCGCTTGAAGATTTCGCCGTACTTGCCTAGCGCGATAACGCCCTCTTGAATACGAGCGCCTCCTGAGTCCAAGATTCCGATCAGCGGAACCCCGGTGGCGATGGCTAGGTCCATGACCTTGATGATCTTGTTGCCGGCAGCTTCGCCAAGCGAACCACCAAAAATTGTGAAGTCCTGAGAGAACACCGCAACCTGGCGGCCGTTGATGGTGCCGACACCGGTAACAACTGAATCACCGTATGGGCGATTTTTGTCCATGCCAAACGAGGTGCTTCGGTGACGAACAAACTCGTCGAGCTCTTCGAATGATCCTTCGTCGAGCAAAAGCTCGATACGTTCACGAGCGGTCTTTTTTCCCTTGGCGTGCTGCTTGGCTATCGCCGCCTCACCGCTGGCTAGAACCGCCTCGTGATAGCGGTCGCGAAGATCGGCCAGCTTTCCGGCGGTGGTGCTCATGTCGTGCTTTGGTTGATTCTCGGCAGTCATGAAAGCCACTTTATAAGCAAAATTAGCCCTTCGGTTTGAAGGTTTCCTACTGCCATTGCTCAAAATCGATGTAAGAAACCTACAGTTTCCAATGTTTATGCGGTTCGGGGGCTAGCCTGACTTCATGCAGTTTTCTTTTGCGCCGAGTGTCGTGAACCGCCTCGATTATGTCGAAGTGACGGGTTCAACCAACACCGACCTGGTCGCTTCAGCCGCGGAGGGGGCGTCGAAGTGGCCAGATTTGTCGGTGCTCTGCGCATCAAAACAAACAGCTGGTCGTGGGCGAGCTGGTCGCGAGTGGCAGTCCGACCAAGATGCCTCGCTATCTGTCAGCATTCTGGTTCGGCCGCACGAGGTTAGTTTGCAAAACTTTGGGTGGCTGCCAATCTTGGCGGGGCTGGCCATGACCCAAACCGTCTCGGGTTTTTTGCCAGAAGCCAAAGTCGAACTCAAGTGGCCCAACGACGTCTTGGTGAATGACAAAAAGATTAGTGGTGTGCTCAGCGAGTTGCTGGCCGACGGCACCGGTGTGGTTATCGGAGCGGGTCTAAACCTCTCTCAGAGCCAACCAGAGTTGCCGATTGCGGCAGCCACGTCACTCGCAATCGAGGGTGCGTCAATCGGTTTTGAACAATCGCTAGAGGCTTATCTTCGAAACTTCGTTGCGCTCTACCGAGAGTTCGTCGCTCACCGCGGCAACGCCGATGCCTCTGGCCTGCGTCGCTCAGCTCAGGCTAAGTGTGGCTCGCTAGCAAGAAGAGTGAGAGCGATCATGCCTGGCGGGCAAGAAGTAGAAGGCAATGCGGTTGCCATTGACGAATCGGGTCGACTGGTGATTTCGGTCGAATCACTTGACCAGCTTTATGTCGTGGCTGCCGGCGACATCGTTCACCTGCGCCACAATTAGGTTGTGAGTTTCGAACAAGAGCAAACCCTTGCGCGTCTGCGCCGCCGACCAAGCGCGCTTTGGCTGGGCCACCTAGTGCTGGCAGCCGTTTGCGCAGGACTCACTTGGAGCTCTCTGCGCCCACTGCCTCAGTGGCTCAACTACACCATCGATGCTTCTGCCGCCTTGCTGCTGCTCTTCTTTTGGCTGATTCCGGCATGGCGTTTTGCCACCAACGTTATCGACTTCACCAGCGCTCGCATCATTGTGCACGGGGGAGTGTTTGGCCGCGTCAAACGGGATGTTCAGGTGTCAGCCATTACCAGCGTTGAGTATTCGAGAGCCACAGGAATCACCGTGAATCTTGGCCAAGGTGAACCGCTTATCCTCAAAGGCTTTTCGCGCCCCAAGGCGCTCGCCGAAACCTTGCGCAAAACGCTGGCAAAATAGAACAGTGCTGCCGCCAACGCAGCCGCGAAAGGAACCAATGACCAAACTGCGCGTCGGCGTAATCGGTGGCGGTCAACTCGCGCGCATGATGGTGGTTCCTGCAATAGAACTCGGTCTCGAAATCAAAGTCTTTGCCGAAGCCGAAAATTCTTCGGCTGCCATCGCCACCACCATGGTTGGCGACTATACAAATATCGACACCATTAGCGAGTTTGCTAAGACCGTCGACGTGATTACTTTCGATCACGAACACGTTCCACTTGAAGTTCTTCGAGAGCTCGAAGCTAAGGGTGTTTCGGTTCAGCCACCTTCTCGAGCGTTGGCTTTTGCCCAAAACAAACTCGACATGCGCAAGCGTCTGAGCGAACTCGGGTTGCCAATGCCGGTGTGGGCTGAGATTCGCACCGAGCAAGAACTACAAGAATTTCTAACTGCCAATGGCGGTGCTTGCATTCTGAAAACGCCTATCGGTGGGTACGACGGCAAAGGCGTGCGCGTTGTCAGAACCATCCAAGATGCCTCCGACTGGCTCACCGCCGAAGGTTTGGCTCGCGTTGGTGGCTCGCTCTTGGCTGAAGAGAAAGTCGACTTCGTTCGCGAGGTAGCGCAGCTGAGTGCCCGTCGCCCGAATGGCGAGTTTAGAGCCTGGCCGCTTGTGCAAACCACCCAAAAAGACGGGGTCTGCGCCGAGGTTATTTGCCCGGCCCCAAACGCGAGCAACGAAACGATCGCGCATGCTGCGCAGATTGCCAAAGATGTCGCCGAAGGCATCGGTGTGACAGGTGTGCTGGCTGTCGAAATGTTTGAGACCCGAGACGGACGCCTGGTGATCAACGAACTTGCCATGCGACCCCACAATTCGGGCCACTTCAGCATCGAGGGTTCGGTCACCAGCCAGTTCGAGCAACATCTGCGGGCGGTTCTCAACTTGCCGCTCGGTTCGACCGAGCCTCTTGGCGCAGTTGCCGTCATGGTCAATCTTCTTGGCGTTGACGACCAAAACGATTTCGTGCGCGGCTTTGAAAGTGTGCTCGCAGACCACCCTCAAGCCAAGGTGCACACCTATGGCAAGGGTGCTCGCAAGGGACGAAAGATGGGTCACGTCACAGTGGTTTCTAATGACGCCGAGTTTGCGTTAGCCGAATCGCGCGCCACGGCAGCGGCTCTGCTTGACGCATAATCGCTGACCGCACGCCTAAAATTGCCAAGTGCCCGTCAAGGGTTTTGAGCGCGGCTTGACCGTGCGGCAGATTTTAAGGAGCAACCATGTCGAACCCCAAAGTTGGCGTAGTAATGGGCTCAGATTCAGACTGGAGCGTCATGTCTGACGCCGCACAGGCTCTAAAAGAGTTCGGCATTGAATACGAAGTTGAGGTGCTTTCTGCGCACCGCACCCCTGAGCGCATGATCGAGTGGGGCAAAGCCGCCGCCGGTCGTGGAGTTCAGGTAGTTATTGCTGGCGCCGGTGGAGCAGCGCATCTGCCCGGAATGCTCGCATCGGTAACCACACTTCCGGTGATCGGTGTTCCGGTCGCGCTTGCCAAGCTTGACGGGCTCGACTCGTTGCTATCAATCGTTCAAATGCCGGCCGGAATTCCCGTAGCCACTGTGTCAATCAACGGAGCTCGTAATGCTGGAATCTTGGCAGCGCGCATTATTGGTTCGACCGACGAAAAACTCGCTGCCAAACTCTCGGCATTTGGTGAGTCGCTAAAAGATCAGGTGGCTGAGAAGAACGCGAAGTTGAAGTCTCAGCTGTGACCTCTTTGCCAAACAGGCCAGGCAACAGCGCCTCGTCGAGCCCATTTCGCAACGTCGATCGTGCGACTCCAGAGCAACTTCGCAATCGCGGGTGGTGGCTGCTGGTTTTCACAGTCATTTTTCCTGGGTTGGCCCAGCTGGTCGGCGGCAGTCGCAAGCTAGGCGCTTTTGCAATTCGAGTGACCCTTTTCGTCTATCTATTTTTTGCTGCCATCGCCCTGCTTGGAATCATCAATAGGGGCTGGGCCATTGGCTTCTTGACGCTTCCTTTCGTTGGCACCTTCATCTCTTGGGTGATTTACGGTTTCGCATTCTTCTTTTTCTTTCTTGCCGCCGACGCACTTCGTCTTTCGCGAATCGTTGGAATGTATAACCGTGATCGCTGGATTGCGTTGTCGGCCTTTGTTTTGGTGGCTGTTCTAGGCGTGACGTCGCTGTCGTGGGCCGGACGTTTGGTGGGCACAGGCACAGGGGCGATCGGTTCGATCTTTAACCAGAACGGATTCACTCAACCGGTCGACGGTCGCTACAACATCATGTTGCTTGGTTCCGATGCAGCGCACGACCGTTTTGGTGTTCGACCAGACTCGATTTCTGTGGTCAGCATCAACGCCTCCACCGGTTCGGCTGTGACCATTCAGATTCCTCGCAACCTGCAAAAGGTGCCTTTTAGGTCTGGTTCACCACTGTGGTCGGTCTATCCAAACGGTTGGTCTTGCGGAGTCACCTGCTTGATTAACGCTATTTACAAAGACACCATGGACAACCACAAATCTTTGTATCCCGAGGCCGTAAAGCACGGCAGCACTCCAGGAGTTGAGGCAACCAGAGACGCTGTCGAAGGAGTCACCGGCTTGAAGATTCAGTCCTACGTGCTGATCGACATGGCGGGCTTCTCAAAACTCATCGACGCACTGGGTGGCATCGACATTGTCATTAAGCAGAACCTGCCAGTTGGTGGTCAAAAAGATGACGGTTCAGATGCCAAATTCTGGCTTCGACCAAGTCCGAACCCTCAGCACCTCACTGGTTACTTGGCCCTCTGGTATGGCCGCTCGAGGCATGCAACGAGCGACTACGACCGAATGGCCCGTCAGCACGAAATCGAAAATGCCATTCTCAAACAGATGAACCCTTCGACTGTGCTCACACACTTCGAGGCGATAGCTTCGGCGTCGAAGTCGCTAATTCTCACCGATGTGCCAAGCGGAATGCTTTCGACCTATCTTGACCTAGCCCAGAAGGCTCGCAAGAAGGGCATCAAAACCTTGGCATTGGTGCCAAGCAACGGATTCGAACCCGACGTTCCTAACTATGACAAGATTCATGCTGCCGTGACCAGTTTCATAGCCAAAGGCTAAACTTGGACGAAGCAGCAACCCTCTCGCGCAAGCCCTCCAAAGGAGAACTGGTGACCCTCGCAGAATATGCCCAAAAGCATGGTCTAAAGCGTGTCGGCGCAAGATCACCTTTCATTGAATACATCAAAGACAGCTGGGATCGTCGCGTCTTTGCGGCAACTCTTGCCTCTTATAACAACGAAGCAGCCGACGCTAGAAACCGTTTGGGCCGCTGGTGGGTAGTACTTCTTCCGACCATTCAAGCTGCTACCTATGGACTTATTTTCGGAGTAATCCTGGGAGCCCACGCCCGCCCGGCAAACTTTATTGCCTACCTTTTCTCTGGTGTGTTTCTGTTCAACTTCATGAACGGTTGTTTTCAAGGTGGGTCAAACTCAATCACAGGCAACGCCGGGTTGATCAAGAGCCTTTCTTTTCCGAGAGTGCTTCTGCCGATTTCGGCAGTAATCCGCGAGCTGCTGAACTTCTGGCCTCCTCTGGTTTTGATGGTCTTGGCGATGCTTTTCACTCGCGAGTGGCCAACCTGGTCTTGGCTTTTGGTTCCAGTGGTTATTTTGCTGATGGCGTTTTTCAGCATGGGCCTTGGCATGATTGCCGCTCGACTGAACGCACAGTTTCGTGACTTGGGCAAACTCATTCCCTTCATGACCCGAATCATCTTCTATGTCAGCGGTGTGTTCTTTGCCCTAGATAAGGTTCTCGGATCACAACCTGTAATCTTTGCAATCTTCAAGTTCAATCCTTTCTATGACTTCATTCAGCTAACTCGGTCGCTGATGATGCAAGAGTTTGCTCCCACCCTTGAGCTCTGGTTGCAGTGCGCTGGCTGGGCTGTAGTAATGCCAATCATTGGGTTTATCTACTTCTGGAAGGCGGAGGAGCGTTATGGCCGCGACGACTAAGAAGACAAAATCCAACATGGATGACACTCGCGATCCAATAGTCGTGATTGATGGTGTCGACATCATCTACCGAGTCTTTTCCAGCGGAAAGCTTGCCAATCGCACGAACATCGGCAACAAGAAGATGGAGCGCAAGCTCAAGATTCGCGAAGTTCATGCAGTCAAGAACGTCTCGTTCACCGTGTATCGCGGCGAGACGGTGGGCATTATCGGCACCAACGGTTCGGGCAAATCAAGCTTGCTTCGAGCCATCGCAGGGCTAACTCAGGTTCAAAACGGTGCCATCTATGCCGCAGCCCGACCTGTTCTGCTCGGAGTGGGAGCCGTTCTGCTGCCAAATCTTTCGGGCGAGAAGAACATCATCCTGGGTGGTTTGGCAATGGGGTTCAGCAAGAGCGCTATGCACGAAAACACCGCATCGATCACCGAGTTCGCCGGGCTCGAAGACTTCATCGACCTGCCGATGCGCACTTATTCGTCAGGAATGTCTGCTCGACTTCGCTTTGCGATTGCTACTTCACGAAACCATGACATTTTGATCATCGATGAAGCGCTGTCGGTCGGCGACCAGCAGTTTCGTAAGCGTTCAGAGGCACGAATGCGCGAAATGCGCGAAAAGGCGGGAACAGTTTTCTTGGTCAGCCACAGCCTCGATTCGATTCTCGACACTTGCAGTCGAGTTATCTGGCTTGAAAAAGGTGTTCTCATGATGGACGGCGATCCAAAAGAAGTCTGTGCCGCTTATAACGATTACACCAGCGTAAAGCCGGCTGCAAAGTAGCAATGGCAACGCCAAGGAAGCACCCGCCGGTAAGTGTCATCTTGCCGGTGCTGAACGAAGAACACCACCTCGAGTCGGCTGTGCAATCAGTTTTAGCGCAGAAGTATCCGGGCGAGCTTGAGATTCTGCTGGCGCTCGGGCCATCAAAAGATGCCACCGACAAAGTCGCTCAACGTCTCGCCAAGGCCGATTCGCGTGTGCGTTTGGTGCCAAATCCGGCTGGACTAACCACCGTCGGAATGAACAAATGCATCAAGTTAGCGAAGCACGGCATCGTCGTTCGCGTTGACGCACACAGCGAACTCGGGCAACACTACATTCAACGCGGCGTCGAGATTCTTCTTGAAGTTGGTGCAGATGAACTTGGCGGCATCATGGCAGCCGAGGGTCGCAGCGCGTTTCAAAAGGCGGTCGCCTGGGCGTATACCAGCCGATTTGGTGTTGGCGGCGCTTCATATCACGTGGGCGGGCAGGCCGGCGAGGCAGAGTCTGCCTACATGGGTATCTTTCAGAAATCTGCTCTTCTAAGAGTTAACGGCTATGACGAGGCGATCATCCGAGGTGAAGACTGGAACCTGGCTCAACGCATTAAAGCGAGCGGGGGATTGGTTTGGTTCTCGCCCGAACTTCGTGTCACCTATTGGCCAAGAGGTCGTTTTGATCGTTTGGTTAAGCAGTTTTGGTCGACCGGAGTTTGGCGTGGCGACCTGACCCGACGAGACATTAAGGGTGCGTCGGTTCGCTATTTCGCGCCGCCGGTCTTGGTTGCTGCAATAGCGGTGGGGCTTCTGGCTCTGGCACTTGGCGCACTAGTCGGCATTTTGCCCCTTGCAACCTACGCGGCCGGGGTATTCGCTCTTTCGGTTCTGGCTTCGGGTTTGAGTCTTAAATCTCGAGTTGCTCTCATGATTGCTTTGCCAACCATTCACGTTTCGTGGGGTGCTGGTTTCATCTTCGGTTTTATCCGAGGAGCTCAAAAAACAATCGACCGAAGTCGAGTAACCAAGTGAGTTTCTTGAAAGCGTTCAACCCAACTCGGGTTCTCGGTGCCTTGCGCCGCCGCGCGCAGCATCGTGGTGTTTCGAAACACTATCGGCCAGGAGTCATGCCGATCGTCGACAACCTGGTGTTGTTCGAATCTTTTCAGGGGCGAAATGTTGGCGACAACCCTCTAGACATCTATCTCGAACTGCGCAAACGCCGCCCAGAATTGGACATCGTGTGGGCAGTTGCTGGCGACATAGAGCCTCCGAAAGGTTCACGCGGTGTGCAATGGGGCAGCTCCGAGTGGATGCAGGTTTTGGCGACCGCAAAATACCTGATCAATAACGCCAACTACCCTTGGTTCTTTCGAAAGGCACCTGGGCAGGTTTATTTGCAAACTTGGCATGGAACCCCTCTGAAGAGGCTGGGTCGAGATGTGCCGGGTGTTTCTCTCACTGTCGGCTATCAAGCAACCATGGAGCGAGAAGCCAAGTCTTGGGACTACCTGATTGCCCCGAACCAGTTCTTCGTCGACGTCTTTCCTAAATCATTCAACTTCGACGGCACAACGATTCTCACCGGATATCCGCGCAACGATCGCCTCAGCAAAGTCACACCCGAGATCAGGCAGAGCATCCGTGAAAAATTTGGCGTGACCGACGCCAGCGAAAAACTTGTCATGTATGCGCCGACCTGGCGAGACTACAAGCGCACAGCTGGCGGCAACTGGGATTCGGTGAACTACCTCGACCCAAATATCAAGCTGCCTTCAGGCTTTCGCTTGCTGTTTCGCGGTCACCACAACACTCTCGACGCCCACTCGAGCACCGTTGCAGGCAATGCGATTGACGCAACCAAATACCCCGATGTCACCGACTTGTACATTGCTGCCGACGTCTTAGTGACCGATTTTTCTTCGGTCATGTTCGATTACACCGTCACCGGAAAACCGATTCTGTTTTTGGCACCGGATCTAGACCGATATCGTGCCGAGCGAGGTTTGTATTTGGATTACGAGGCCGAGGTTCCGGGCCCGATTTTGAAAACCGATGAAGATCTGGTCGATGCACTTGCCAAACTTGACAACATAAATCAGGCGTACGCCCAGAAGTACCTCGGGTGGCAAAAGCGGTTTGATTCTCTCGAAGATGGCCACAGCGCCGAGCGCGTTGTTTCGATTGTTTGGGCAAATTAACAGCCTCGCTTGCAGACTCTAGCAATCGGTCAAAGTTACGCTTAAAACAGCATTTGACTGCGGCTTTTTGCCGCTCTTTGGTGTTTGAAGATCGAAAGGATCACCGTGAAAAAGTTGTTAGCTGGCGCAATTGTGGCACTATCTGCTCTTGCCTTGACCGGGTGCACCATTTTCTACCCAAACTGGGGTCAAAAGTCTGCACCGGTTGATACTCCAAGCGCCTCAGCAACAACCAAGCCAAGTTCGTCGGCATCTCCGACTCCTACAGTCACCCCTATTCAGCCTGTCGATGTAGAAATTCTTCAAGTAGACCCCAATGCCGACAACTCAACCATTTCTGTAATAGCTCAAGCCACCGGAATTTCTGAAGACACCGGAATCTGCACCTTGACGGTAACTCAGGGTTCAACCAAGAAGTCAATCAGTGCTAAGGCCGAGAGCAACGTCTCAGACACCCAGTGTTTTCCGTTGAACCTAAGCATTGTCGGTCTTTCACCTGGCGATGCCACCTTCAAGGTCTCTTACGATTCCAAGTCCTACACAGGATCGTCAAGCGCTCAGCCGATCACCATTCCTTAGGGTTTAATGCTTCGCACGCTCAACAAAATAGTTTCTACCGTAGTTGCAGTTCTTCTGGCTTCGGTGGGTTTTGTTGCGCTTGACGTGCCTCAGCGGGCCGACGCAGCTCTAAAGGGTCGCATGTTTGACCCGGGGCTAATCATCTCTGACAGCGTGTTTTATGACTTCGGAACCATGACGGTCGATGACATTCAAAGCTTCTTGAACAGCAAGGTCGATGTCTGCAACGATGCCGATGGCGGCCCGCGATGCATCAAAGATTTTGTCATCGACACCCCGGCAACCAAAGGGTCAGATGGGCGCTGCACCCCAGTACCTTCCCTTAAAGCTCAGACCGCGGCGATGATCATTTATAACGTTGCGCAAGCCTGTCACATCAATCCGAGAGTTTTGTTGGTCACCCTGCAAAAGGAACAAGGCTTGATCGAGGCTCACAACCCGAATCAACGCATGTATGACTATGCGCTAGGCATGAACTGCCCTGACACTCTTCAAGGCTGCAGCAAGTCGGCGGCCGGATTCTTTTATCAGCTGTACAACGGTGCCGGTCAGCTGCAGTGGTACGGAGACCCAAGAGGTTCGTTTACTTATCTAAAAGTTGGCACAAACATCAGCAGACGCTTTCAAGATCCTCAGATCGAAAAGAGACTAGGAAAAGATTGCGGTCAAAAGACATTTCAACTGAAGAGCCAAGCTACGGCAGCGCTCTATTACTACACGCCTTACACCCCTAACGATGCTGCACTCGCCAATCTTTACGGTTCGGGCGATGCGTGCAGCGCCTATGGCAACAGAAACTTTTGGCGTTTATACACGACGTGGTTCGGAAGCACGGTCGGTGGCGGATTCCTCCTCAAGAGCGATGCTTCGGCCACATACCTAATCGTTGATTCAGTTAAGTATCAAATCGATGACGACAGCCTTATCGATGGGCTCAAGCCTCTAGGGCCGCTCGGCACGGTTTCGCAGGCATACCTTGACTCATTCAAAGACGCCGGCACTCTAACACCGCTGGTTCGAAATGCAGCTGGGCAGCTCTTCTTGGTCGCCGGTGGTGCCAAATATTCGATCGCGGATTGCAATACTGCGTTCGAGATGGGTTTGGATTGTGCTAAGGCCGTGACCCTCACCGTCTCGCAGCTGAATGCTTTGAAAAATGCTGGTGTCACCACAACCTACGTGGCCGGAACTGGCGCTGACCGCTACCTAATTGACAACGGCGAGATTCACGAAATTCTGGATTCACCTTCAATTGCGGCGGCCAACATTACTCTTCCACCGCTCAGCCGGGCAAAGGTTAGTGCATTCAAATATCTTCCGTTCGGCAACCCGATCGCCTCAGATGGCTCTATGTTCATTGATAGAAGCAGCAACCAAGAAGGTATCTACCTAACCGGTCAGTTCTATCGCCTCGACCCAGCGGTAGCCAAAGAAATTGATTTCACAAAGTGGTTTACTCCTAGCGCTGGTTCGCTGTCTCCACAAGGTTTGAGCGCGGTCGAGACCGGCGCAACAATTGAGCCTTTCTTGACGGACTCAAACTCAAACCGCTGGCTGCTGTCTTCGACCGGAAAACGAAAAATAAACACCTCGGCCCCTCTGATTACAGGTGTGCCAAAGGTCGATGCTCAACTTTTGGCAAGAATTCCAACCACTGATACCGAAATCGGTGCTCCGGCATTTGTTAGCACAGCGGCCCAAAAAGGCACATTCTTTGTTTCGAACGGTGTCGCCCGACCGATCTATTCGGCCGCCGACCAAGAGGCAATTGCGCCGTTGGCTCACCAGTCCGGAGTGATTTTCCTAGTTCCTTCGGCCTTCGCTCAGCTAAAACTAGGCACCACCATGCTTGCGCCAAACACTTTTGTTAGGTCCAAGTCATCTAACGCCTTCTATTTGGTGAACGATTTCAACTCCCTTATTGAAATGCCAGACCTAGCAGCTGTGAAGTCCCTCGGTTTCGATGCAACTCGAAAAGTTGATTTGAAGGTTTTCACCGGTTACGACACCAAGCGTTCGTTCACTGGAGTCAAGTTTGTTTGCCAGGGTGACACCTATGTAGCCTCTGCTGGGCAAGCGATCATCGTTGACCCGTCGGCCGTGGCGCACCTGCCAGGCAAGTCTGTGCGTTTCAGCGACGACTTCTGCTACAACCTCGACGTTTCGACCGAAACTCTTGGGCGATTCATTCACGTGCCGTCAACCAAGTCTTACTACTTGATTGAGTCAGGCAAGAAGCGCAAGATTGCCAACTACTCGGCTTACCTCAAGCTGCTTGGCGACCAAATTCCTGCGGTCGACATCGAAGCCTCACTCGCAGCCCGTTTTGCCAATGGCGCGCCCGCACCGACCAAGATGCCTTCGGCCAAAGCAACCCCTTCTTCTCCTGTGGTCGGTCAAACTAGCCCATCGACACCAAAAGCCCCAACCCCGCCCAAGGCAACAACGACGAAATACACCGTCAAGGCCGGAGACTCACTCACTGCCATCGCAGCCAAATACGGAGTGACCGTTCAGAGTTTGATGGCGGCCAATTCGATCACCAACGCCAACAGCGTTCAGATTGGTCAAGTTCTGACCATTCCAAAGTCCTAGACTTGTGGCTATGTCGAAACAGGTTGTGATTCTTGCCGCGGGAATGGGCACTCGCCTTGCGCGACCGCTGCCCAAGCCGCTCACCGAACTTCGCGACGGTCGCTCAATCATGCAGCAGCAAATGGACAATCTCGTGTCGGCCTTCGGCAGCGACCACCGCGTGATGATCGTTGTCGGTTACAAACTCGAGGCAATCATCGAGCGTTTTCCTGAGGCAACGTTTGTCTACAACGAGTTTTATGATCAGACCAACACATCGAAAAGTCTGTTAAAGGCACTGCGCGCTTCGGGCGACGGGGGAGTTCTCTGGCTGAACGGCGACGTCGTTTTTGACCACCAGGTTCTAGTTCGCGTGACCAAGCACATTGAGGCAGAAGAGTCTTTCGTTGTGGTGAACACATCCAAGGTCGCCGAAGAAGAAGTCAAATACACCCTTGACGCAGAAGGTTTTGTCGATGAGCTTTCTAAGCAGGTAGTTGGCGGACTCGGTGAAGCTGTTGGAATCAACTTTGTAGGCGCATCCGATAAGGCAACTCTGATTAAACGCCTTCAAGAGGTCGGCGAACAGGATTATTTTGAGCGAGCCATCGAGCTTGCCATCGAGTTAGACGCGCTCAAGTTTCGCGCTGTCGATATCAGCGATCTTTTTGCTGTTGAGGTTGATTTCGCCGAAGACCTCGACCGAGCAAACGAACACGTTTAGGCGAGGTTCCCAGCGGCTCGAGCAGTTCATTTGGCTCGTTTACCTTGATGGCGAAGAGCATAAACAACACCCAACCGAACTCAAGGAGCATTCGGCTTTCGGTGAAGTTTTGAACGATTATGCCCATGAACACCAAGATTGGCCAAAGGTATAACGCGCTGGTGTGACGAACGGCAAGCTGCCAAAGTTTGATAAACGTAATCACAATCACGGTTATAAATGCGATCAGCGCAAAGATTCCTGACTGCAACCACATGTCTAGGAAAGCATTGTGAGCCTGATAATAGGGCACGTGGTTGATCACAACTAGGCCTTCATAGGGCTTGATTCCAGGCAACCAGTAGCTCAACCAACCAAAACCTTGAAGTGGCCGTTCTGGAATTAAGCCAAGAACCTTTCGCCAAATCATGGTGCGTCCGGTCATGTCTGGCGATTTGCCCACCAAGGCAAAAACTTCGGCTCTAAACGAAAGCACGAAGAACCCGATAACCCCTGCCACAGACCAGGCCACCCGATAATAACGGTGGCGAGTTGAGTGATCTTTTCCTTCCGCGGCGATTGAGACAATGGCGGCGACTACCACTGCGGCGATAGCAAACGATATTCCGGCGGACTTGGCAAGAGCTATACAGATCGCGCTAGCCACCATGCTCCAAACGCTCAGAACTCGACTGGTTCCAACGATGGCAAACTCGACGGCGAACAAGATAAGGCCCACCATCGCAACATAAGCAAGCAAGTTGGCGTTTCCCATAATGCCTTGAATTCGTTCACCGTTGAACAGGTTTCCCTGCGTCCAATAAAACGCGCGGCTCGGGGGAATGTCTCCGGTGAAGTTCTTGAACACCGGAAGAATCGGTGCACGAACAATCGCGGCGGCCACGAACTCAAAGAGCAACGATGCACCGAGCACGAAACGAATGGTGTTTGCAAACACGCGCAAAATGTGACGCCAGTCAAAAGCGTGTGCCAACCAAAGACTGAAACTGGCCGTGATTACGCTAACCATCCAAGCGCCAAAACTAATCAGCGAATAGTTAGACAACGCGCTGCTGAGAAGCATGAATCCGAAGAGCACATAGAGGTACCAAGGAATCAACTTGAGCGTGCTGCCTGGTTTTGACCGAATCAACATCACCCACACGGCAATGCTGAAGACCAGTGTCCAAACCCCAAAGCCAACCCAGCCGACCAAATAGCGAATCGTGTCTCCAGAAACCACCCCGAAGGCGGCAAAATAGGCGATCCACGTCTTGCTTCGGTAAGCCCAACTTCGCGTGTCATAGACAACGCGTATCGGTTGGGTGATCGGCTCCAAAGTTCCCCTTTGTTTAGGTCAGTTTATTCTCGATTAGCGTTCGAGAAACCACAAATCTTCACGCGTGCCAACACCACTAGAAACTAGGCTAGAAGCGAGAGGGGTTCACGGCTTGATCAGCAAACTCAAAAACGACTCCAGAGATTATGACTGGGGTTCGGTCAGCCTACTCTCTGACGTTCTCGGCTTTGAGGCAACCGGCGCTCCTATGGCTGAGGTCTGGTTCGGCACGCATCCTGGTTCACCTGCCAAACTTGCCGACGACCAAGACGTCACGTTGTACAAGGCTTTAGGGCGCCATCTCGATTTCATGATCAAGTTTTTGGCTGCCGATTTTCCGCTGTCGATTCAAGTGCACCCCAACGAGGTTCAGGCCTATGCCGGTTTTCTAGCCGAAGATGCCGCCGGCGTTGCCATTGATCACCCGGGCAGAAACTTCAAAGATCAATCAGCAAAACGCGAAGCAATTGTGGCCGTCACCGAATTCGATCTTTTGGCTGGCCTGCGTCCGCTCGAAAAGATTCACAGTGCAATGATCGAGCTTGCCGGCCAAGTTAGTGAAGGGCCATCGTCTTTGCTTCAACGCTATGCGGCGTTGGCAATCTCGGCTGACGGGCATCGCGCCTTGATCGGTGACATCCTTGCCGGTGAACACTCAAGCTCAATGCAGCTCGAGCTCTTGCAAGAGATTGCAACTTTGTCGCAAACGCGCGCTGCCAGTGAACTTATCGACTATCCACTTCTCGCGTTGATGACCAAAAAGTTTGGAGCCGACCGGGGGCTTTTGCTTGCCTTGACGATGCGTCGATTCACCATCGCTCCGGGCAGCGCAGTTTTTGTCGAAACCGGTGTTCCGCACTGTTATCTCAGCGGTCTGGGAGTCGAGATTCTGAGCTCGTCTGACAATGTTTTGCGAGGAGGGCTAACCAGCAAACACGTTTCGGCCCCCGATTTTATGGCGATGCTAGACATTGCCGCATCGCTCAAGACTGCGCCTCAACAACCGACCCAAATAGTGAATGGGCTTTCTAGATTCAACTTCGGGCCAATCGAGTTTGCGCTGCACAAGATCGCTGTCAGCGGAGCAAACATGCTGATCGACTTTGGGTTGCCGGGGGAGTCAATACTCGTTTGCACCAGCGGCGAACTAGCGATTTCGAACAGCCTCGAAGAGCGAGTGGTGATTCGTCGCGGTGAAGCCGCGTTTCTTTCGGCCGACGCCAAGTTCTACTCGATAGCGGGCAGCGGTGAGGGCTACCTCGCAAGCTCGCTTAGCTCTTAGTTGCGTTCCAAGCGCTTTCGATGATTTCGGTCAGGCCTTGTTTGGCCTGCCACCCAAGTTCGTTTTTGATGCGGCTTACGTCTGCTGCGAGTGCAGGCGGGTCTCCCGCGCGTCGCGGCTGAAGGTCCAGATCGAAGTCGAGACCACTGACGCGTCTAACCTCTTCAACAACTTCGAGAACGCTCGAACCGGTGCCTGTGCCCACATTAAAGGTGTCGAACTTTCGATTGTCGTGCTCAAGGTAGTCGAGGGCAGCCAGGTGAGCATCGGCTAGATCGTGAACGTGAACATAGTCACGAATGCATGTTCCGTCTGCGGTGTCATAGTCGGTGCCGAAGACCACCGGCGGCCTGCCGCTGCGAATGGCTGCAAACGCAATCGGAATCAGGTTGGCCACAGCAGTGTCGGCAAGGTCAGCCCATCCAGCACCAGCAACATTGAAATACCTAAGGTTCACAACACGAAGCCCCCAAGCCTTGGCCGAGGCTCGAGCCAACCACTCGCCGATCAGCTTGGTTTCGCCATATGGGTTGATGGGCTTGCAGTCGTAATCCTCGTCAACCTGACCGATTTGCGGCATTCCATAGGTTGCGGCGCTTGATGAGAAAACAAAACGGGTGACCTTCTCGGCTTTCATCGCTTCAAGCAGGTTCACCAGACCGCCGACATTCTGTTGGTAGTACCACTCCGGCAGCTCGACCGATTCGGCGACTTTTTTGCGGGCGGCTAGGTGAATAACAGAGGTAACCTCATGTGCACGGATGACCGCGCGCAACTGCTCAACGGCATCGGCGGCGGCTAGGTCAATGTGGGCAGAGACCTGTCCTTCGAGGCGGTCGGGCAGCCCCGTGCTGAGGTCGTCGGCGATTACGACTCGGTCGCCGCGCTCAGAAATCAGTCGGGCAACGTGCGATCCGATGTAGCCGGCACCGCCGGTAACGAGAACAGTCATATTGCTAAGGATAGCGAAGGGCTGGCATTTGATTCTTGCTCAAAATAAAGCCTCAACTTTGCGTTGAAACTTGCAAAACTCGGACTTGACACGAAGTGAATAACATCGGTGTAATTACACGAAGGAAAGTATTCGCACGGTGTTGTGTTCCACACGGCACCAGTAAGGAAATAAAACATGGATTCCAGAAGCGTGCCGGACAACTGGTTTGTCGACATTCTCAAGCTTGGCGTCTCGGGGGCTTACTCGAATGGCGAAGACGATCCACTTTCTTGGCAGGCTGATGCCCTTTGCTCACAGACTGACCCAGAGGCTTTCTTTCCTGAAAAGGGCGGTTCAACTCGCGATGCCAAGCGCATCTGTGCAGGTTGCGACGTCAAGCAGCAATGCCTTGAATACGCATTGGCTAACGACGAACGCTTCGGCATCTGGGGTGGTCTCTCTGAGCGTGAGCGCCGCAAGCTAAAGAAGCGCGCCTAAGCCAAGGGGCTCGGCCCAAAATGAAATCCACGGTAACCGCCGTCGTGGTCAGCCACGACGCAAGCGATTACCTGTCGGCAACTCTAAAAGCCTTATTTGCTCAAACCGTTTCGGTTGACCGCGTCATTTTGGTCGACACTGGCCACACTCCTGCCACAGTCTCGGGCCAAGTAGAAACACTGCGACTTTCACCAAAAACAACGCTCGCCGAGTCGATGCGGGCGGCATGCGAGCTGGTTCAACCAGTTGAAGGCTCGTGGATTTGGTTGCTGCACGACGATTCGGCACCCGAGCCTGACTGCCTCGAACAACTGCTTTTGCTTGAAGAAAAGTCTTCACTGGCTGCACTCATCGGCCCCAAGCAACTCGACTGGAATAACCCAAGACGCATCTTGCAACAGGGACTTACTCTGACGCCGCTGGGTGCGCCGCTCTCGCTGGTCTCAGACGAACTTGATCAGTCGCAACACGATGATGCTAGCGACGTCATGGCCATCGGCACGGCGGGAGCGCTGATTCGTTCCGACGTCTTAAACAATATCGGCGGTCTCGATCCCAAGGCTCCACCACTTGCGGCTGACTATGACCTGGCACTGAAGGTCAAGTTGGCCGGCTTGAGAGTATTGGTTGCGCCCCAGGCTCGAATTCGCCATGCAGCACTTTCGCTCGAAGGTCAGCGTTCCCGATCGTGGCTCAAGGGCAGCCCAAAGCTGGCTCTTCGCAAGGCGGCAATTCACCTGAGAATGACCTACGAACCGCTTTGGCTAGTCCTTTTATACTGGCTGTTTCTCGGGCCGATAACCGTCATCCGAGTTTTTTGGCGCTTTCTGCAAAAACGCCCAGACCGAATTTTGTCTGAACTTGGCGCAGGGCTATGGGGGTTTTTCACTCTTTTTGCTCGACTTTCGTCTCGACGCCAGGGGGTCGCTCAGCCACTGCGCACCATTCGAAAGGCATTCGACGCACCTTGGTCAAGAGTGCGCGAGACCAATCGGTCAAGGTTAGACGCCGAAGAGGCTGACGACCTGCGCGATGCCTTCGAAAGAGGCGATCACGAATTGACCGTTGCCGATAAAGGCAAAGGCTTTGTTGCTGCAGGCGGTTTTGCCTGGGTGTTTGTGCTTCTTGCGCTTTCTTGGAATTTTGTTCCGACTGGCGCTGCCGCGTTTGGCAAAGCCACCCTGCCGCTTGACCACACCTGGTGGGCGGTTTTCTCGCGCGCCGGTTCGTCTTGGCAGCCTCTTGGCCAAGGCTTTGTAGGACCCGCAGAACCCTTCAACTGGGTTTTGATTGGCCTAGCCTCGCTAACTCCTTGGCTGCCATCGTTATCGATTGTCGTGATGCTTTTTGGTGCTCTGGTGCTTGCTTTCGCGGGCGCGTGGCGGGCCGCCACCCTGGTCAGTTCCAGGGCTTGGATTCGCAACTTCGTGGCACTCGGCTATGCGCTTTGGCCGAGCCTAATTCAGGCGCGCAGCGAAGGTCGATTGGCCGCCGTTGTGGCAATTGTTGCCCTGCCTTGGCTCGTCTTCGCGATTGCTCGAGCTGCGGGTCTTGGCAGATCGGGTTCGGCTCGGTCGATGCGCCAAACCTGGTCTTGGGTGGGACTCTCTGGTCTGTTGGTGGCAATCGTTGGGGTGTCTTCGCCGGTCTTAATGATCCCGATTCTGCTGGCTTTAGCGGCTGCCGCATTCACACGCATCAGACGATTTGGCTACTTGTTCTGGATTCCGTTGCCATTTGCGGCTTTGTATACCCCGCTGGCTATCAACCTCTTGGTCACCAACCCTCATCCCGTCGGTTTGCTGGCTGATCCAAGCATTCCCGTGCCAAGCGCCCACGCTGCAGGCATCTTGGCTTTGATTGTGCCGATGGGTCAAGCAATTTGGGCCAGTTTTTATCTCATTATTTTTGTATTCGCACTGCTGTCGCTGCTGACCAAGCGCTGGTTGTTCGCATCTGTGCTTTGGCTATTCGCAATGATCACAGTTGGTTTGGGCTATCTGCACAACAACGTGCACTTCGCCAACCCTGCAAGCGCACTAAGTGATCAGACTGTGAATGGTTACGCGGCATCGCTCGTCAGTGCTACTGGGCTAATCGCTCTGACTCTTTTTGCATTGGCCTCAGAGCATGCACGTTTGTGGGCGAGGCGAGCTTTGGGAATTTTGATGGCATTGCTAGTAGTTCTGCCTCTTTCGGCAGGCGCCGCCACTGCCTCTCGTGACTACCAACTTCGAGACGACCGTGTTGTTCCATGGCTGCTTGATGCCTCGTCTCAACAGGGTTCTAGCTTGCGCATGCTGGTCATCAAGCCGGCAGGCAAGACATTCGTGGCTCAATGGGCTCCAATAAGTGGAATCAAACTCGACGACTCAAACGTTGCCTATCGCTACGCATTGGGGTCTCTGAATGCGACCAACCCTGGTTATACCAACCTCGCTGAACTTGTTGCCGGGCTAGTTTCTTCGAACGGCGAAAACCTTGACAGTTTGTTTGCAACCACAAGCGTTGGCTACGTCCTGGTTCCCAACGACTCGACCTCGGCGTCGGCTGAACTTTCAAACTCACTTGATTCGGTCGCTCAGCTAGACCCGGCCGGTCTAACCGAGTTTGGTCGCCTGTGGAGAGTCAACATCAAGGTTCCACCTGGCTCTACGGCGGCCATTTCACCTTGGTCGATCACAAAGTCGATTCAGTTGGCAATCCTGGCCGCGTTCCTGCTGCTAGCGATTCCCACCGGAGCTAGTTCACGTCGCCGAGCCAAAGAGGCAACTATATTCATCGACTCAGATGGAGACGCCCAATGATTAGAAGACTCCTTGCGCTCCTTGTTGTTTCATCAGTGGCTACGGCAGCTGCCCTTGTTTCGCCAAACTTTTCGTTGAAATCTGGAGACCCGATTGCGCCGCATTCCATAACGGTCAAGGCGCGCGACTTAGCTCTGGTCTGTCCTGGTGGCTCTTTCATTTCTCGAGCAAGCGCCAAAGTTGGGTCATTCACGCAAAGCGGCAATGCTTCAGTCTTCACCCACCAAACTTCGATGGCTGGCATAAGCAGTTCGGCAACTTTGTTCGGTGCAACACCGCAGGCGCTCGAAGGCTCTGACTCAACTTTCCCAGCAAGCAAGAGCGTGGTTGTTAGCTCTAGCGACCCACAGGGACTAGCTGACCAGGGTTCAGCGCAACTAACCGCAACTCAAATTCAGTTCAATCAGGAAGCAGACATAAGTGGCCTTGCTGCGACCGACTGCCAGCGACCTGGCAGCGACATTTGGCTTGTTGGCGGCGACACACGCACTGGCCGCGAATCTTTGTTGGTTCTAAGCAATCCCACTGGCGTAGACGCCACAGTCGAGCTGCAGCTTCTAGCCAGCAACGGCTTTGTGAATGTGCCAGGACTCAGTGGCATCAGTGTGCCAAAGCACAAGGCGATCATTGTTCCAATCAACGGGCTTGCCCCAAAACTCGACACCTTTTCGGTGCATGTTTTGGCTCGAGGCGGATCAGTCGCAGCGTGGATTCAACAAAAGACGGTTCGAGGGCTCAGGGCAGCAGGATTCGATCTCATTGCCCCTGCTTCTGGAGCATCTACGCAACTCGTTATTCCTGGGCTACTCATTAGAGGCACAGCCACCGTCGACGAGTTGAGCCGAACCAGCACGAACTATTTTGATGTGGTTAATACATTGCGCATCAGTAATTCCGGATCGAAAGATGCCCATGTCTTGGCACAGATTACGGGGGCGAATTCAAAGACGTTTGGAACGGTCATTCAAACCACAGTGGCAGCGAACACGACCGCCGATCTTGAGATAACCGGAGTCACCGACGGCGATTACTCAATCTTTATTAAGAGTGATCAACCAGTTCGTGCCGGGGCCAAGCTGAACCGCAGCAACAAAACTGCAAAGCCCGAAACCGACTTCACTTGGTTGCCTTCGGTCGCACCAGTAGCCGGTTCGAGATTCATTGCCGTGCCATCACAGGGCATCTCCAAACTTTCGATCGCCAACCCCGGCAAAATCGCCGCTCACCTAACGGTTCGAGGTGCAACGTCTAGCAGCAGTTTTGTTTTGCAGCCAGGTTCACTAACCAGTGTGAAGGTCACTGGTGGAGGAATCATGCTCAACTCTGACTTGGCCGTAGCCGCAACGCTCGTCATAGATGTTGGCTCAAGCATTGCATCTGTGCCCATGGTCGAATACCGCAACATTGGCGGACAGATTTCGGTTGTGGTTCGCTAGCAACGAGTTGCTAGATGCTTCAGTTCATCAAATCTTCGACCGCATGAAAGACAAAGTGCTCAATGTGCATTCTTTCATCGTGTGAGTCGGTTCGGTGATTGTGAGTGAAGCGTTCAATCGGGCGGCGATAAATGGTGATTGTCATCGTCTCGCGATTGACGCTGTACCGTTTGACCTCATCGTCAACGATCGGGCCATCGTCTTCGACAACCCAGTGCAGTTCCTTTAGTTCTGTTGGCCAGGTGCCTCGCATGTAATCACAAGTGCTCGCAACGATTTGCTCAAAATAAGTCATGCCAGTGGCGCGCTGTATGCGTTCAGAAACCAGAGGGGCTCGATAACGATCTTTGCCTCGGCGATTGCGAAAAGTTCCGCGCTCTGACCCTGGTGTTTGCATAAGTCAATGCTATTCGGCGAACGACTATTCTTAGATAGTCGCGAGGAGGCATTCAATGACAATCAACTGGAACGCAATAGTAAAGGCTTATGACGTTCGCGGTTTAGTTGGCATTGACTTGACCGAGCAGGTCGTCGAAGCAGTTGCCGCAGGTTTTGTCGATGAACTCGCTCTCGCTGGTCAAGACGTAATCGTCGGGCACGACATGCGTGAGTCTTCGCCAGGTTTCGCCGCCGCGTTTGCTCGAGGTGCACAGGCTCGAGGAGCCAACGTTGTGTCTCTGGGTTTGTGCTCAACTGACCAGTCCTACTATGCCTCCGGTCATTTCAACGCCGCTGCAGCAATGTTTACTGCGAGCCACAACCCTGCGGCCTACAACGGAATCAAGCTCTCTCGTGCAGGCGCTCGCGGAATAAGCATCGATACCGGGCTGGCGGCCATCCGCGACCGTGCAAAGGTTTTTGTCGAAACAGGTGTTGCGCCGATCGAAGCTTTCGGAACTTTCAGGGAATTCAATTCACTTGCCGGCTATGCCGAATACCTTCGCCACTTGGTTAACCTGACCGCAATTCGTCCTCTCAAGGTCGTTGTCGATGCCGGAAACGGCATGGGCGGGCACACAGTTCCAGCCGTGCTGCAGACCGCTGCCGGGTTGAGCCAATTGCCACTAGAAATTGTTCCCCTTTATTTTGAACTCGATGGCAACTTTCCAAATCACGAGGCCAACCCGCTCGACCCTAAAAACCTTGTTGACCTGCAACGCGCCGTTCTAGAACACAAAGCAGACATTGGTTTGGCTTTCGATGGCGACGCTGATCGATGCTTCGTTGTTGATGAAAAAGGCGGTCTGGTCACTCCATCGGTGGTTGGCGCAATCGTGGCCGAGCGCGAAATCGAACGGGCTCGCAGCAACGGTGAGTCAGATATAACAATCATTCACAACCTGCTGACCTCGCGTGCGGTGCCTGAGCTCATCTTGGCGCATGGTGCCAAGGCTTTGCGCACCAAGGTGGGCCACTCATTGATTAAAGACGAGATGGCTGCAAGCAATGCGGTCTTCGGTGCGGAGCACTCGGCTCACTACTACTTCAGAGACTTCTGGGGCGCCGATAACGGAATGCTCGCAGCGATGCACGTTCTTCAGTCGCTAGGTTCGCAAACAAAGCCCCTGAGCGAATTTTCTGCCGCCTTTGACCCTTATTTTGCTAGCGGAGAGATCAACTCAACGGTCGCCGATGCAAAGGAACGCATTCAGGCCGTACGCGAGCGATTTGCAAATCGGGCCAGCTTTGATGACTTCGATGGCATCACCGCCACCTCGCATGCAGATTCGTCGGGTTGGTGGTGGTTTAACGTGAGGTCTTCAAACACCGAACCGCTTCTTCGTTTGAACGTTGAGGCATCTGACCAATCAATAATGTCTGCAGTCAGGGATGAAGTTTTGGCCGTTATCAGGTCGTAATATTTAGGTATGACTCAAATTTCGAAATCGGCCACCAAGTTTGAATACAAGGTTCGCGACCTAAACCTCGCCGAGGCAGGTCGGCACCAAATTCGCCTGGCCGAAAACGAAATGCCAGGCCTTATGGCTATTCGTGAAGAGTTTGCTGCCAGCCAGCCACTAAAGGGCGCCCGTATTGCTGGCTCGCTTCACATGACAGTTCAAACCGCTGTTCTGATCGAAACCTTGGTAGCGCTCGGCGCTCAGGTTCGTTGGGCATCGTGCAACATCTTCAGCACCCAAGACGAGGCAGCCGCCGCGGTTGTCGTTGGTCGCAACGGCACCACCGATGCCCCAGCGGGTTCGCCAGTTTTTGCTTGGAAGGGCGAGAGCCTGACTGAGTACTGGTGGTGCACCGACCGAATCTTTGACTGGAGCGCCGAGGCAGACTCAGCAGGCGAGAACTTCATTGGCCCAAACATGATTCTCGACGATGGTGGCGACGCCACTCTCTTGGTTCACAAGGGGCGCGAGTTTGAGCTGGCCGGATCGGTTCCTCCAACCGGTGTCGACGACAGTGAAGAGTATGGCGTCATCCTCGAACTTCTTCGTGGCTCCTTGCCAGTGGCTCCTGACCGTTTCACCCGAATCTCAGAGGAAATCCTCGGAGTAACCGAAGAAACCACGACCGGCGTTCACCGTCTTTACGAATTCTTCCGTCGCGGAGAGCTTCTCTTTCCGGCGATCAACGTCAACGACTCGGTTACCAAGTCTAAGTTCGACAACAAGTACGGCATTCGTCACTCACTTCCTGATGGCATAAACCGTGCCACCGACGTTCTCATCGGCGGCAAGACCGTCTTCATCGCAGGTTATGGCGATGTCGGAAAGGGTGCAGCCGAAGCGATGGCAGGGCAGGGAGCCCGCGTTATCGTGAGCGAAATCGACCCGATCTGTGCGCTTCAGGCAGCGATGGATGGCTTCCAGGTTGCCAAACTGGAGAGCGTTATCGAAACCGTTGACATCTTTGTTACCGCAACTGGCAACACTGGAATCATCAAGCCTGAGCACCTGATGCAGATGAAGCACCTCGCCATCGTAGCCAACATCGGTCACTTCGATGACGAAATCGACATGGCTGGAATCAGCCGCATTCCGGGCGTAGCCAAAATCGAGATCAAGCCACAGGTGCACGAGTGGAGACTGTCGAACGGTCGCTCAGTGTTGATCTTGTCCGAGGGTCGTTTGATGAATCTTGGCAATGCAACGGGTCACCCTTCATTTGTTATGAGCAACTCGTTCAGCAACCAGGTTCTCGCTCAAATCGAACTTTTCAGCAAGCGTGACCAGTATGAACTAGGTGTATTTGTGCTTCCTAAAGAGCTGGACGAAAAAGTAGCAAGGTTGCATCTTGACGCTTTGGGTGTTGAATTGACAAAACTTAACTCTGACCAGGCTCGCTACATCGGTGTTCCTGTTGCCGGACCATTCAAACCAGAAAACTATCGCTACTAAAGAGAGCCAGTTTTATGTCGCAAAAGATTCTCGTTGTTGAAGACGAACAAGCCCTCAACCACAACCTGCGCGAATTTCTTGCGGGTGCCGGTTACGACACACACGGTGTCTACGATGGCGGTGCCGCGCTTGCAGCATACGAGTCTTTTGAACCAGACCTGATTCTTCTAGATGTGATGATTCCCGTGATGTCAGGAATCGAAGTGTGTGCCAAGATTCGCGAGACCTCTGGCGTTCCAATCATTATGCTGACTGCTTTAACCGACCAGGATGACGTCATCAAGGGGTTAGAGGCCGGAGCCGACGACTACATCAAGAAGCCTTTCGAACCTGCAGAGTTCTTGGCCCGCATCAAGGCGCGACTGCGCCCACTGCCTGAGCCTGGCGAAGCATCCGAGTTCAAAATCGGACCTGTTGTTATTGATGTGGCAGGTCACGAGGTGCGACGCGACGGTGAACGCGTTTCTCTAACACCACTTGAGTTCAGCTTGCTGCAGACCCTAGCCGAAAAGCCTAAGCAGGTTTTCTCTCGAGAAATGCTGCTCGAAAAGGTTTGGGGTTATCAATACAAGGCCGATACCCGTCTTGTGAACGTGCACGTTCAGCGACTTCGCTCAAAGATCGAAGATGACCCAGAAAACCCAAAGATCGTGGTCACCGAGCGTGGCGTTGGCTATAAGGCCGGACAGGCTTAATTGCACCCCACCAAGCTCGTTCGATGGGTGTTGAAGTTTTTCAGGCGCTCACTTCAGGCTCGCTATGTTGCGGCGAGCGTGGTTCTAAGTACTATCGCCCTGATTGCCGTTGGTGGGTTTCTTGCCTACTCCATCGGGGCTGGGCTGTTCTCTACCCGCCTTCAGCAGGTTCTTAAAGATTCGACTCGCGCTGTGAGCGAGGTTCAGTCAACCTTTTCGACCGCTTCATCAACCGACGAGGCCACTTTGCAGTCGTTGCTCAACTCAGTGATTCCGGCTCTCGAATCGTCGACCAGCTCAGAGCCAAGACAGGTTGCTCTTCTTCGCTCTCCTGGGCAGGCAAGCGCACAGCTTTTGCAGAGTCCGATTTCACTCAACTTAGAAACCACGATGATTCCAGAAGACCTTCGCACCATGGTGCGAAAGACGCCTGGAAAGCTGGTCTATCAGTCAATCTCGCTGCCTGCCGTTAACGGCACCCATCCCGCCATTGTGGTGGGTGCGCCGGTCGAAATTCCGGTCGCCGGAAGCTATGAACTCTATTTGGTTTACGACTTGAGCAGCGCGCAGCAAACGCTTGACTTCGTTCAAAGCACACTCTTTTTTGGCGGACTTATCCTGATCTTCCTGATTGGTGGTGTAGCCCAGTTTGTTTCGGCTCGGTTGGTTTCACCGATTCGTCTCACGGCCGAGGTTGCGCAGCAGATTTCGAATGGCGCGCTCGACCGCCGAGTGCCGAGCAAGGGTGAAGATGTCGTCGCCCAGTTGGCGCAGTCGTTCAACACTATGGCCGAGGGTTTGCAGAATCAGATTGACAGCCTAAGCAAACTTTCGACAATGCAGCAGCGCTTCGTTCAAGATGTTTCTCACGAACTTCGAACTCCGTTGACAACCATCAAGCTGTCGGTGGCGATTCTCGAACAACGCAAAGATGACCTTACGGCCGCCTCAGCCAAACAGCTAGACACCTTGAGCGGCCAGATTCAACGGTTCGAAAACCTTTTGGTTGACCTGCTCGAAATTTCGCGTTACGACGCCAACGCGGTGGTTGCCGAGTTCGAAACGACCGACATCAACGGGCTGGTCGGGTTAGCAATCATGAACATTCAGCCGTTGGCCGACTCCAAAGGCTCGCGCATCATCGTTGACATCCCATCGGGGCCAGTTGAAGCCGAAGTCGATGCACGCCGTTTCGAGCGCATTCTGCGAAACTTGCTTTCAAATGCCATCGAGCATGGTGAGTCGAAGCCGATTGAGATTCGCGTCGCCGCCTCCAGCCAGGCCGTAGCCATCACGGTGACCGACCATGGTGTTGGAATGACCAAGACTCAAGCAGACCACGTCTTTGACCGTTTCTGGCGAGCCGACCCCGCACGCAAGCGAACCACGGGGGGCACAGGACTAGGTCTTGCCATTTCGATCGAAGATGCCAACATTCATGGCGGAACCCTCAAGGCGTATTCGAAGCCAAATGAGGGCGCCACTTTTAGGCTCACGATTCCTCGCAAGCAGGGCATGGCGATTGGTGCATCCCCATTGCCACTTGGGCCAAAGCGCACCAAGAAGGAGCCAAGTTGATTAAGAAATTGATCGGTCTGGCCGCCGTTGTTGCACTTTTAACCGGATGCGCCCAGTTGCCTCAGAGCGGTGCTATCGGCGTAGGTCCAGATGTATCCGCCGGCGACAACACCGACTATCTTTACTACTCACCGGCTTTGCCTTCAGACGGCGCCACTCAGCAGGACATCATTTCGGGTTTTCTGAGTGCCGGCAACGGGCCCCAGTTTGATTACACGGTCGCTCGTTCGTATCTAACCCTGAGCGAGCAAACGAAATGGAATCCCAGCGATCAGGTTCTGGTTCAAGACGGTGCGCCTTCTTTTGATTATGTGACACCTGAATCGGTTAGGGTCATCGTCAAGATCGTTGCAACCATCGACAAATACGGGGCTTACCTTCCGGCTGCTGCGGGCACCACACGAGTGCTCGACTTCACCTTCAAAAAAGAGCTTGGCCAATGGCGAATCTCGAGCGCGCCAAACTTGACCATGCTGATTCACCCAAACTTCCAGGTTGTCTTTAAGGCGTTCCAGGCATACTTTTTCGACAAGAACCACAAAACCCTTGTTCCCGACGTTCGTTGGGTGCCTTCGCGCTCTTCAACCGCTACCCGCTTGACTCAGGCGGTTTTGCATGGGCCACAGGCCTGGCTTGCTCCAGCACTTGCCGAGACCTCAGGCGAGCTGAGGCTTCGAGTCAACGCGGTGACTGTGGTTGATGGAGTGGCGAACATTGACCTGTCAGCAGCCGCTTATAAAGTCTCGGCAAAACAACTTCAGTATTTGAAAGCCGAACTCAAGGCCACGCTTTTTCAGCTGTCTGATGTCACCGCGATTTCCATTTCCATTGATGGGTCGCCGCAAACTATCGCTGACATTGCGGCCCATGTAGCCGAATCAGCTACTGGCAGCCCGATTGTGCTGACTGCCCAAGGGTTGAGTCAGATTGGGTCCAAGACTCCAATTGTTGGTTCACAACAGGTTAATGCGGCCATTGGAACCCCTGCGATGGACTTTGCTCTGAGTGCCGGTCAAGCAAATCTGGCAGTGCTCAACGCTTATGGCGCTTACATAATCGACCGAGGTGCATTGGCCAACCAGCCCAAATTGATCGACAGCCGAGAACATCTACTTTCACCGGTGTGGGACAGCGAGAACTATCTGTGGACTGTTTCTACTACGGTTGCCTCGACTTGGTTGGCCACCGAAGCAAACGGCGCAACATCTATCGTGATTGCACCTGCCTATTCTGAGAGCAATGTGAAGTCGTTTTCAATCAGCCCAGATGGCACTCGTGCCGCAATCATCTCGGTGGGCAAACGCTCTGGGCTTTGGATTGTGCCAATCATTCGCAAAGCGAATGGTGCGCCAGCGGTTCTCGGCGAGGGCTACAAGGTCACCTACAGTCAGGGTGCACCAAAGGCAGCCACCTGGGCCGACTCGGTTCACCTTGCTGTTTTGGTTCGAAACGCAGATCACTCGGTTAGGGCAATCATCTCTATGGTCGGGGGAGAGGATTCACTTTTTCCTGCGGTTTCTGGGGCAACCAGCATCGCTGCAACGATTAGCGGCCCCTATCTTTATGCCCGGCTTGCCGATGGAACCGTAGTGCAGTCGAAGAATTCGATTTGGTCGGTGGTGGCCAGCAACATTCTTGCTATGCACTACCCGGGGTAGTTTTCCACAGATTGTTTCTCTGACCGCATTGTGCTGCTTTTTGGGCTCAAAATGGCTTCGTGGCCCGACCGCTGGTTTCGCTTTTAGATGCTTTTGTCCCCGCTTTGTGCATCTCTTGCAAAGCGGCCGGGTCACTCTTTTGTGTCCGTTGCCGATCTGCCCTGAAACCTAATGTTCATTCAGTTCGTAGGCATGATTTTTCAGGCTTTTCTACCTTCGAGCTAGACGCGAACCTGGCGAACGTCATCCTTGCCTTCAAAGATCGTGGGCGCACAGCTATGGCGCCTTATTTGGCGCGGCAACTTGTAATGTCGGTCGAACATATCGATCAAGACGCCGCGACTTTGGTGGCGCTTCCGTCGAGCCACGGTGCCATTATTCGACGAGGCTACGACGCAAACTGGCTACTAGCCAAAGCGCTTTCCAAAGTCTCAGGTTTGCCAGTGGCTAAGTCATTGTTATCTTTCGATCGTCAACCCGCTGACCAAAGAAGTCTTTCGGCGGCCGAGCGAGTGGCCAATCTTAAATTCACGATGAAGTCGCCAAAAGGTCAAGGCAAGCTGATTTTGGTGGATGATGTCGTTACCACCGGCGCGAGCCTTCTTGAGGGTCGCAGGGCATTGATCGACGCTGGGTTCTCGGTGATTGGGTTTGCAACGATTGCTGAAACCTTGCTGCAAAAACCGGTGAATATTCCAAAAGTCGATGCACGCGCCCCCGAATGGGTATAACTTTCAGACACTAGCAATGTTGCTTTTTCGATCGGAGGACCAAATGGAAGTCAAGATTTCTGCCCGCAACCTCACCGTCTCGAGTCGCTTCAACGAATATGTCGCAGAGCGTTCACGAAAGATCGAACAGTTCATTCATCAGGCGCAAGAATTCAACATCAAGGTAACCAGGCACGACCATTCGCGTGTCAATGGGCCAGAAGATCAGGTTGAGTTGACGGTTTTTGGTGCCGGCCAGGTAATTCGCGCCGAAGCTCATGCCGCAGACAAGTTCGCAGCCTTCGATTCGGCGTTTGGCAAGCTAACCGAGCGTCTTCGCCGCGTTTCAGACAAGCGCAAGGTGCACCACGGCCGCCACGGATCACTTGGAGCAAGCGAGTTAAGTGCTTCTGATTTTGCCGCCCTCGATATTCAACCGGTG
>CAILJO010000080.1 GCA_903834635.1 uncultured Micrococcales bacterium
CAACTACGTTAGTGGCGTGAATCTGCTCGCCGGTGGCGGCATCGGTGTCGACTTTGCCATCCTGGGTGCGCAGCCACTGGGTGCCGTCGCTCGATGGTGCCCACTGAGCTAGCGCCGAAGGAAAGTACACCTTCAACAGGTCAACCGACTTGCCCGAAACAGCAGCGCTCGCCCCTGCTGCATCTTTGGCGAACTGAAACATCGGTGACGGCGGGGCCAAGTCTGGGTGGGCAGCCTGCAACTTGCCGATGTTAACGATGACGTTGTGCGGTGCCTCGCGGTCGTGAACGCGTGTGAACGTGCCCTTGCCAACCTCTTCGGTTTCGTTGGCGTTAAACACGTTGGTGGCCTTCATCAACTTGACGAACTTTAGTTGACCGCCCGAATAGCAAACGATGCCACCGAACGGGCTGATGATGTCGGGGTCCATCGGGCGAATCGAGCGAACCGGGCCGGCCTGAGTTGGCATGTGCGAGTGAAAGACTGCGACAAATCGAGTGAGTCCGCCTTCGACCATTTCGTCAAAAACGATGTCGGTCTGGTTCAGGTTCACCTGTGGGCGTGCGACGTCGAGGTTGTCGACCTTGCAAGCCACCGATGGCCCCGCCAGCGCCGGGTTGCTGCCCTGAACATACGTCACGCCGGTGAGTGGCGCCGTGTCATAAACGATGGGTGTTTGCGAAGGCGACTGACTCGGACTGCCAGTCGGATCGGCGATGCTCGAACAGCCGGTGATAAGCGTCAACGATGCCAGGGCGGCTATGGCAGCCACCCCGCGCTTGATTGCTTTGCGGTTATCGGTTGGGATTTTGCTCTTCACTTTTTTGATCCTTAGTTCTTCAGAGTCTTTAGGGCTTCATCAAGAATCTTGTGGCCGTCGGCTGACACCGAATAGTTCAAGGTGCTGGTCCAGCTGCTGCCGCCACTCGAACCCGATTCGGTTGCGATTAGCCCGTCGACCACCGTGTAGTCGTATTCGGTTGGAGTGCCTTCGATCATTTCGGTGAGCACCCAAACGCCGTTCTTGAGTGACACGGTGGCGCCGAGCCCGATTGCCGAAACGGCCGCGGCTGGGGCGAAGGCATCGCTCTCATAAATCAACTCATAGGTGCCGTCGGCGTTGTGAACCGCCGCCTGATAGTCGGGGTTGTAGGCACGGTCGAGAACCAACACATAGGTTCCGTATTTCGAGTTGACGGTGGTTTCGGTTAAGCCGGTTTTGTCGGCTTTAGCAACCGAGGACTCGGCGATCGACTTAAACGCGGCGAGCGCCTGAGCATCGGTGAGGGGTGTTGGTGTTGGTGTTGCGCTGGCGCTTGGCGAAGTTGTCGGCTGAGCCGTTGAGCACCCCGATGCCCCAAGCATCACCAGCGAGATCACCGCGAGCGTCGAAACGAACTTGCGAGTGCTGCCATGTGGCTGCTTCATTGGGGTCCTATCTAGGGTTTGAGTATCCACGTTCTAGTCAATCCCTTAAGACCGAATAGTTTGGGAACTACTAGCGTCACTTTGCAGGTGAGACCAGAACTGTCGAACGCCCAGGTCGAACCGCCCATGTCAACCGAAGTTTCGCAGTTGCCGTTGGTGACAAATTGGGCCTCTTGACCCCAGTTTGTGATGACCGGTGAGTTGAGACTCAACTGGTGGCCGTCTGGATATTTAAAGGTGCCGGCCGCAGTGACATCTTTAGGAAACACCTGAGTGGCACTGACTAGCTTGATGCGCGAAACCTGGGCGGCATAGTTATAGAACTCGTCACTCCATTTCGCGATCGAAACCACGCACACGCCTTTGTCGGCCGTTGCCTTGAGTGTTTTGCCGGTTGCCTTGCATGGGCCCGAAACCTTCGATGGGGTTCGCACCAGGGTGATTACTCCACCCTTAGGCAGCCCCTTGGTTGTAAACCCTCTGCTGTTTGACAGTTCATAGACTGGGCCAACCGCGCGCACGATCTTGACGGTCGTTGTGGCGCTCGATGCGGTGTAGTTTCCGTCAGATGCAACGTGCACCGTGATCACACAACTGCCGCTTCCTGCTGTGGCCGTAACCGTAGCCCCAACCAAAATACATGGGCCATCGGCTGTCAAAATCGGCGTGGCTAACGAGTCGGCAACCACAGTGATCGGTGCGGTTTCGTCATAAGGCAGGTCGGCCATAGGTTCGATGCTCGAAGTTCCGGCGACCGAGCCTGGCAAGAAACTGAAGTAGGCAATGCTTGCGCCCCAGCCACTTGCCGAAGGAACACGCACGCTCACTCGACACCAGCCAAGCTTGATGACCGTGACAACGCCAGTCGAAGGCGCTACCGAACATTTGTCGCCACCGTTGACTACGGCAAACACCGCCAATGCCGGTCCGGCATGACTAGCAGTCGGCGCAAAGGTTGCGCCCGCCGTCCAATCGCCATACGTGTATGAAAGGTGCACGTCAGATGGTGAGTTTGAGTTAGTTTGGTTCGCCACATCGGCTGGGCGGTTGGCGTGAAAGTTGCGCGAGTCTTGAACGGCCCAGTTCCAGTCGTTGACGCTCTGAGCTTTGCGTGGGTCGCTGGCGACATCGTTGGCGATGCTGGTCTGAACATCTTGAATCATCTTGTCAAGGTTCAAAGACAGTGCTGCCGCGCGCACCTTGTTGACGGCACCCAGATAGAGGCTGGTGCAAGGAGCCGAAGCCATGCAGTTTTGAAACATTTGCCCGACCGAATTTGAGTCGAGCATTCCCAGCCCGCCAGATGAAGTCTGGTCGATTCCCGAAGGCAAAATCGAACCGATTCCTTGGGCGTTGAAGTGCACGTAGTAGTTGTTTTTGATGCTGTAGGCATAGCCATCCCAGTGGGCAATGTAGCGCTCGGTGGCCCACTCGGTGAGCATCTCGTTTAGGTCGGCATACTTTTGAACATCGTTGAACCAGGTGGCAACCTGCGTTGGGTTATAGGGGTCGATGCTGTTGACATTCGCAAGGTTTTGTAGATCGGTTTTGACCGCCGCGTCACCTTCGTCAACCTGCATGGAGTCGTATTGGCCATTGATGATGTCTTGCCAATAGGCACCCTCATATAGATGCTTGGTGGTGCTAAATCGCTCGGCAAGCGAAACCATGTCGTAGGTTTCGAGGTTTAGGTGCAACCCGTAGTCTTGCCCGTTGACATAGACCCTCACATAGCCGGCACGCGAGGCAGGAACACCGGCGGCCCTAAACAGGCGATAGCCAACGACCTCGTGCAACATGCTGTTGTCTTGCACCATGTTGTTGAGCGTCAGCTTTTTGAGCCCATAAAGGTTTTGGCCTTTGACCGAGTAGTTCATCTTGACCTTGAAGGCGGCCTTCTGGTCAAGTCCGCGAGCCGAACCCCAACCGCCCTTAAGTCGAATGCCAACATCCATCAGGTTTGTTGTTTCATTGGTGACGGTGTTGGTGAAAGTCATTTTGGCCGGCTGATAGTCACCGTGTGAACCGGGGGCAGCACCAGATGCGTGCTGGTTCATGTAGTCAATCGATGGTTGCGGCACGGTTAGGTCGATGCGGTTGACCACCAGAGGATCGAACAGCGCTGCGGCGGCATCGGTGCCCTCGCGGTATTGACCGGTGTTGACCACGGCCGCCGGCTTGATCGGGGTGGCTGCCGCTGCGGCATCGGTGCCTAAAAATTGGCCAAACAGTGCGAGTAGGGCAAGCGACCCGAACGTTTGCAGCATGGCGCTCGACCAGCGTTTGGCACGAAAATGTGGCACCCGCTAATGCTATTCGCCCAACCTGTGAGTGGGCTTTGACTTCGATAAGATTTTGTTAGACATTCGAGTGTGCGCCGAAGATCTGCCGGCTTTGCTATGTGCCGTTGAATCAAACTTTTCGGCACCGATGGCCGCCGAAGCCCACCCACAAACTCAAGGAACACCGTGTCTGAACTCAAACTGCTCTGGTCTCAAGATTTTGACGAGCCGGTCGGCTCTGCCCCAGACGCTCGCTTCTGGACCCACGATGTCGGCGACGGAACCTCGAGCGGAATTCCGGGCTGGGGAAACCAAGAGCGCGAGTGGTACCTCGAGTCGCACGCCGGAACCGACGGCAATGGCAACCTTGTGCTGACCGCCGAGCGTTTGCCAGAGGACAACCCGCTTCAGGCCTATTACGGCGGTTCGGCCGAATGGGGCAGCGCCAAGATTCACACGGCTGGCAAGGTCGAAGTGCTTTATGGTCGCATCGAGGCTCGTGCTCGTGCTCCACGCGGCGAGGGCACCTGGCCGGCGTTCTGGATGCTGGGCACCGATCTGGTTTCGGCAACCTGGCCTCAGTGTGGCGAGATCGACATCATCGAAATTCGTGGCCGCGACCCACGCGTGCTGGTCGGCACCATTCATGGCCCCGGCTATTTTGGCGAGAACGGCTCGGGCACCGAGATCAACACCGATTTCGACATGTCGGCCGACTTTCACACCTTCGCCGTCGAGTGGCTGCCGGGCAGCATCACTTGGTTCTTCGACGACTTGGCCTATCAGGTGAAAACCCCTGACGACGTTGCACCCAACGAGTGGGTTTTCGACCACCCGTTCTACATCATCGCGAACCTGGCCATGGGTGGAGGTTTCACCGGCGACATCGACCCTGCTTTGAAGCAGGCCGAGTTTGCTCTGGACCACATTCGTGTTTATTCAATTGATGGCGTGGGTTCGGTTTCGTTCGGTTCATAAACCTGTAAAAACTGGCCCAGGCGAGCGGTTTTTTTGTTTTGAAAACAAGCGAAATATTTCTTTCACGAGTCACTAATCACCACTAACCTAGAGGTATTGGGACGAACCCGCCCCCTCATGAAATGTGTTGGAAAATGTCAATCAAAAAAATCTTTGCACTAATCGCTGCGCTCGCTCTAACCGTTTCGGTTGGCACGCTCAGCAGTCCAGCCACCGCTGGCACCATCGACGACCCAGTATCTTTTGAGCCGGTCGCAGGTGCGAGCTTTGATGGTTCTCAAGGTCTAACTCAGTTGACCACCGCCTCGAAGGGCGATGGCAAGCAGGTCAGCGTTGCCTACAGCTTCGACCCAGAAACTTTCTCTTATGGTGTGGTCGCACTGACCACCGGCCCAGACAACGCGCTTGTCACCACCCCGGTCAGCAAGGGTGAGGTCTTTGGAACTCAGCGCGCAGGTCTTTCGATCATTTATTCGCCGACCATCAAGAAGTTCGTAGCAGCTTGGTCCAACTTCGCCGTTCACAACGAAGAAGAGAATGTTGTCTCTCAGGTGCTCTCGTCGGTTTCGACAGATGGAACCACCTGGAGCAACCCTAAATCGATTTTGGCTAACCGCACCGACAGCACCGACGACGAAACTAACTCGACCATCGGTGGCTTCTATGGTGTTCAGCTTTATGACAACGCCGGCAAGATTGGGGCAGTCGTTATTGCCAAGCCAGACACCAAGGTCACCTCGAGTCGTGCTTTGCAGTTTGCAACCTCGACCGATGGCTCTAAGTGGACCAAGGGCGCTCAGATCAACGTTGAAAAGACCAGCCCCCTTTCGTCACTGAAGCCAAAGCTTTTGTTTAGCGGTGCCGGTGTGTCGGTTATCTGGAACTCGTTCAACCAGGCAAGCCAGTTGTGGAGCTTGTTCTCGGCTACCTCGGCAGCCAAGAGCGCAACCTTTGCAAAGCCTGTTGCCCTGCTGAGCAAGCTCGACAACCAGATCGTCTATTCGGCAGCCACCAACGCCAAGGGCGAGGCACTGCTTGCTTATGTGACCACCGCCGACGGTGAGCCAAACTTCTATGCCAAGGTGTTGCGTCGCAGTGCCGCTGGTGCTTGGACCTCGCAGGCCAAGGCTGTGCGCGTTGACGTCACCGACGCCGATGTTCTCAACACCGCGGTTGCCATCAACTCAAAGGGTGAGTCGCTGTTGACCGTTATGGCCGATGACGGCAGCTCATATCTCAACGTCTACATGCAAACCTTCACCGCAAGTTTCAAGCCAAAAGATGACCAGACTCAGGTTGCTTCGAGCGTTGCCTCGGGCGGTTATGTGTTCAAGGCGTTCTACAGCGACGCCGGCCAGGTGAACCTGTTCTACGACCAGCTCACCGAGACCCCGCTAGACATCAGCGAAGAGTATTCGTTCGCCACCACTCTGGCCTGGTCGCAGGGCAACCTCACCGATGGCCTTGCCGACCCAACCGCGTTGAACGATGACACCACCGTGGTCAGCTCTGCAAACATCGATGTTTCGCCAACCAACGACTTCAGCCTGACCTACCTGGCTTACAACGACACCACCACTGTTGTAAACAGCTTCTTCATGCAGCAGTCGTGGGCTCCGGTTTGGGGCGACACCATGCCAAGCATTGCCTCGGCAGCAAACGTTTTGTCAAAGGGCGGCAAGATTACCTTGACCGTTCCGACTGACGTCAAGGCTGCGCCAGCGGCGACCACCAGCTTTGCTTGGTATGTCTGCACCAAGAAGGTTGCAGCAGACCAAACCGCTGTGCCGAAGACCTGCACGCTAAACAAGAAGGCCACCAAGGCCGTCTATGTTGCCTCTGCAACCGAGAAGGGCAAGTTCATCTTGGCCACCGTCACTGCGTCGAACGCTCTAGGTTCGATCAGTTGGATCTCGGCTTCGACTAACGCTCTCAAGTAACACAAACAAAACCTAAGGTGCCTCGGGCTTTGCGCCCGGGGCATCTTTGTTTCTGTGAATAAGTCGCCCAAAGTTTTAGAGGCGAAAAAGAGGCGTATGGTTAGAGCGCACCCGCAAGGGTGCCATAACTGAAGATTTGGGGACCATCATGGTCGAGCAACAGGGCAAAAAAGCACCACAGGCTTCGACACGAAAGCAGTCTCTTGGCAAGCGCCACTGGGCGCGCTTCTTGGTTCCCATCGCTCCGCTGGTTGTCATCGGCATGTTGTTGCCGAGCATTTCGCAGGCCGCGCAACCGCCAGTTGGTCTTGGCACCACAGGCAGTTTCGCGATTCTGGCGGGCTCAACGATCACCAACACCGGGCCCACGACTCTTGCCGGCACCGCGGGCAGCGACATTGGTCTAGCACCCGGCAGTGCGTTCACCGGTTCGGGCTGGGTCACGACCTCGGGCGCAACTCACCTTGGCGACACCCAAGCCGAAACCGCTAAGGCCGATCTGATTGCCGCCTATGACGATGCCGCCGGCAGAACCCCCGTCACCACTGTTCCAACCGAACTTGGCACCACCACTTTGACCGCTGGCGTTTATGACACGGCTTCGGGCACGCTCGGTTTGACCGGTGTGCTCACGCTCGATGGCGAGAACGACCCAACCAAGGTTTGGGTTTTCGAAGCCGCGTCGACTTTGATCACGGCGAGCGCTAGCTCGATCAACTTGATCAACGGAGCCGACCCTTGCAACGTCTATTGGCGTGTTGGCAGCTCGGCGACTTTTGGCACCGGCTCAAGTTTTGTTGGTCACGTGTTTGCTCTCGACTCGATAACCGCCAC
>CAILJO010000081.1 GCA_903834635.1 uncultured Micrococcales bacterium
GAGCGTTTCAGAAGTTCTCAGGCAACTCGGCATCCTAGATTTTGACTCCAAAGCTGCAAGCGAGGCTGCCAAGGTTCGCGTCTTTTTGCGAGCTTTGGGCAAACCCAACGGCACGCTAGACCCGCTTCTCGCTGGTCATGCGCTTGCACTCGGCGCGGTATTGGTAACCAACAACACGAGGCACTTTGAGAACGTACCGGGGTTGGTCCTCGACAACTGGGTTACCCCGGTCGACTAATATCTGAGGTTAGCGTCGGCCCAAACGTTGATGGCCTGCTGCACAAACTTGGCCAGGCCGTCGGCGTGGGTATCGTAATTTTCTTTGAACGCGGGATCCATCACATAGGTCAGCGCGAGTGACTTGTATGCGGTTCGAGTTGGCTTCCAGAACTGTGAAACAAACGCGTAGTGCTTGCCGATCCACTCTTGAACCTGGGCGTCTTCAATCGGCGCACCGCCGACCATGAGTTCGCCAAGCGTTGCGGCGATCTCGTCATGCTGAGCTTTGAACTGCGATTGCTGTTCGACCGAGTAGCCCTGATTCACGCTCTGGTGGTGGGCAGGCTGCTCGAACTCACGCATGGCTAGCGAATGGTCGCGTTGTGCTTATGGCTCTAGGCGGTTTGGTCCGCGGAACAGATAGCCGACCTCGCGAATGTTTGGCTGGTGAAGCAGCAACATGATCACACGAAGCAGACCCATGCCGAAGCCACCGTGGGTTGGGGCTCCAAAACGGAAGAAGTCGATGTAGGTCTGAAGACCCTCAGGCTCGAGACCCTTCGACTTGATCTGCTCGATGAGCACATCAACGCGGTGTTCACGCTGAGCACCGGTGGTGATTTCGGTTCCGCGCCAGATCAGGTCATACGAGTTGGTAAGCGCCTGGTTGTCGGCGTGACGCATGTGATAAAACGGGCGAACCGTCGATGGGTAGTCGGTCAAGAACACAAACTCGTGACCGTACTTCTCGAAAACGTGAGCCGCAATCTGGCGCTCGCCCTCTGGGTCCATGTCGCCACCGCGAGCAATCTCGTGACCGCGCTCTTTGACAATCTCGACAGCGTCGGCAAGTGCGATACGAGGAAACGGCACGGCAGGCACAACGACGTCAACATCGAACAAGCGCTTGATGTCATCGCCGTGCTTCTCTTTGACAGCCGAAAGTGCGCGAACCAGCAGTTGCTCCTGAATCGCCATGATGTCTTCGTGTGAGTCGATCCAAGAAACCTCGATGTCGACCGAGACGAACTCGGTTGCGTGACGCGAGGTGAACGATGGGTCGGCACGAAAAACTGGGCCAATTTCAAAGATGCTGCCGAAGCCAGCCATCATCGCCATCTGCTTATAGAACTGAGGGCTCTGGGCTAGATAGGCGTGGCCATCAAAGTATTCAAGCTTGAAGAGTTCGGCGTTCGACTCCGATGGCGATGCCATGAGCTTTGGCGAGTGAATCTCGCGGAAACCGTTTTCGTTCCAATACTCGCGCCAGGCGTGCTCGATGGTGGTCTGAATCTGAAAGACCAGGTTCATCTCGGTGCGGCGAAGGTCCAAGAAGCGCCAGTCGAGACGCTTGTCGATCGAGGTGTCGTCGGCGATTGGGCTGACCGGCTCGGCGAGGGTGACGATCTCTAGGTCGTCGAGCTGAATCTCGAGACCACCAAGCTTCACGCGCTCATCGTGAACCAGGCGACCCTTGACCCAAACGAACGAACCGTTGGTCAGGCTCGAAACGCTGGCGGCGAGGGCGTCATCTTCGACAGGTTGCTCGTCAACTACAGGGCGAGGGTAGGTAACCTGAACGTCGCCCGATTCGTCGCGCAAGATGATGAACTGAATGCGCTTCTGATCGCGCAGCTTTTCGACCCATCCGCCAAGCAGAACGGGGCCGTCTTCGCGTGCGGCGAGATCTTTAACGAGTGTGCGTTCGCGCATTTTTTCCTAGCTTTCGTGGTGGCTGTGAGTGCGCTGAATCAGCGCCGGCAGCCTTCAATGGTCAAGTTTAGCGAAGGTAGAATGGACTCATGCCCGCCAATCGCATTCACCTAATTCGCCATGGCGAAGTGCACAACCCTGGCGGAGTCATTTACGGGCGTTTGCCACACTTTCAGTTGAGCGATGCAGGGCACCAAATGGCCCAAGCCGCGGCCGCCGATCTTCGCGAACGTGACATCCAACTTGAAGCTATTTTCATGTCGCCGCTGCTTCGCACGCAGCAATCGGCCGAGCACGTTCAGAACGCATTCGGCATCGACCCGGCAACCGACGAACGACTCATCGAGCCGTACAACATCTTTGAAGGTCGCAAACTGAACGCCAAGACCATCGCGATTCGCCCACACCTTGCCTTTCACCTGCGCAACCCGGTCACGCCATCGTGGGGTGAGCCCTATGTTGCCGTGGTCGCCCGCATGATGGACGCCATCAACGACATCGAGCAAAAGGTCGAATCGGGCGATGTTGCTTTGGTCACCCACCAGTTGCCGATCTGGATGGTGCACCGTCACCTGGCCGGCGAGCGATTGGCACACGACCCACGCAAGCGTCGCTGCGCGCTATCAAGCATTACAACAATCGAGCGCAACGCTCAAGGCGATTGGGTTGAGGTTGGCTATCGCGACCCAGCCGCCAAGATTGCCTCCAAAGACAAGGGTGCTGTCTGATGAAAACCACACGGATGCTCCGCGCAACAGCAGCGCTCACGGCGCTCGCCGCAACTTTGGTCTTGGGTGGTTGCTCGACCGACCCGCTAGCCGACCAGTTTCGCAGCGGTGACAACAAGCAATACATCGCCGGCGATGGCAGTGTGACCGAGTTTCAGAACCCTGCGACCCGCTTAAAGGGCAAAGCATGGGCGGGCTACAGCGAAACCGGTGTTCCAATCATCGACCGCGATCTGCTTGGCAACGTAGTTGTGCTCAACTTTTGGTACGCAGGTTGTGCACCTTGCCGCGCCGAGGCGCCTGCTCTGCAGGACATCAAAGACAAATACGTCTCGCAAAAGTTGATTGTTCTCGGCGTGAATGTGCGTGATTCGGCTGACACCGCAAAGGCCTTCAACCGTTCGTTCAAACTCAACTACCCAAGCGTGATCGACGCAAACAGTGGCAACGTGCTGCTGGCCTTCACTGGCATCGTCACTCCGCAAGCGGTGCCAACCACTTTGGTGCTCGACAAACATGGGCGAGTTTCGGCTCGTATTCTTGGTCGCTTTGACCCTGCGACACTGCGCGCACTTGTGACCACAGCTTTGAGTGAGAAATAGTTTGAACGGCGTTATAAGCAACGGGTCGATGCTTGTGGCAATGCCACTTGCTCTGCTGGCTGGGCTGGTCTCGTTTTTGTCACCATGCGTTTTGCCTCTTGTGCCCGGCTACCTCGGTTTTGTTTCAGGCACTGCGGCGGCCAAGTCGCGAGTCATCCTGGGCAGCGTGCTTTTTGTGCTGGGGTTCTCGGCCGTGTTCGTCAGTTTGGGAGTGGTCGCCGGAGGCATCGGTGGGTTGATCACAGCCAACCTCGCTTGGCTTCAGAGAGTTCTCGGGTTGGCAATCGTGCTGCTTGGAGTTGTGTTGATCGGTGGATTCGGTTTTTTGCAGCGCAGCGCAAAGTTCAACGTGAGCAGCCGGCTTGGGCTATTTGGTGCCCCGTTGCTAGGCGTGGCATTCGGACTCGGTTGGACACCCTGCATCGGCCCAACCCTTTCGGCCGTTCTCGCACTTTCTCTCGATGGCGCCACGGCTCTTCGTGGTGCAACACTCAGTGCAATTTATTCGCTAGGAATCGGACTGCCATTCATCGCACTGGCTTTTGGTTTTGGTTGGGCAACTCGCTCGGTCGCCTTCGTCAAAAAACACATTCGTGCCTTCAACCTTGGCGGTGGCGCGCTATTGGTGCTTATCGGTTTGCTCATGGCGACCGGGCTTTGGGCCACGGTCGTGACTTGGATTCAGGAGGTGTTCGGTGGCTTCGTCCCAGCGATCTAGTGATCTGACCCCCGAATCAAGCGACCGCACCGAGTCGCCCGAGATTGGCGTCGTCGGCTGGCTGCGCTGGATATGGCGTCAGCTAACCAGCATGCGCACCGCGCTTTTGCTGTTGCTCTTGCTAGCCATCGCAGCCGTGCCCGGTTCGATTTATCCTCAGCGCAGCGCTGACCCAAACGGTGTCACAAGTTTCTTCCAGGGCAACCCGCAACTTGCCAGGGTGCTCGACGCACTGCAACTTTTTGACGTCTATTCGTCGTCTTGGTTCAGCGCAATCTACATTTTGCTTTTCGTGAGCCTAATCGGTTGCGTTATTCCGCGCACACTTGTTCACTATCGGGCGCTTCGCAGCGAACCGGTGGCGTTGCCAACGCGACTTCAAAGATTTCCCGGCTATCGAAAAATCACCTCCGATGCCTCCGGCAAACACGTGCTCGCCAAAGGCGAGGCCGCTTTGCGTGCCAAAGGGTTTAGGGTCATCGTTCGCGCAGGTTCGATCTCAGCCGAAAAGGGTTACCTTCGTGAAACCGGCAACCTGATGTTTCACGTAGCTCTGATTGGCGTTTTGATCACCGCAGGTATCGGTGGGGGTTTGAGCTACAACGGTCAACGTGTTTTGGTTGAGGGTGAAACTTTTGTCGACAACCTTTCGAGTTATGACTCATTCAACCCCGGTGTCTTTTTCAAGGAATCGCAGCTAAAGCCTTATGCGGTCACGCTAAACAAGTTCGAGGCCATCTTTGACCTCAAGAACCCGACCAACATCGGAACCCCGCTCGACTTTCGTGCGCACGTCACCACGCGAACCACGCCCGATGCGGCACCGCAACGCTCCTTGATTCGAGTGAACGAACCTCTGCAGGCTCCGGGAGCCAATGTTTATCTGACCGGCAACGGTTATGCTCCGGTACTCACGTTTAGAGACCCAGACGGTCAAGTTTCGTTCAGCGGGCCGGTTGAATTCTTGCCTCAAGATGCAAACTACACTTCGCTCGGTGTGGTCAAGCTGCCCGATGCCAAGACTCAGTTTGGTGTTTTGGCATTCTTCTATCCGACCAAACAGCAACTCAAAACCGGGGCCTTCACGTCGAGTTTTCCTGGATTGGTCGACCCGCTGCTCAGCATGAACATTTATGTTGGCAACCTTGGCCTCAACGATGGTTCTCCGCAAAACGTTTTTCAGTTGCAGGTTCACGGGCTCAAAAAAGTTGCCGGCCCAAAGGCCCCCAACAAGGCCGTGCAGCTCGTAGTGGGTCAAACCAAAAAGCTGCCAGCTGGGCTTGGCTCTGTGACGTTCGACGGCATCAAACGCTATGCATCTTTGGACGTTGCCTACAACCCAACCGAGGGCTGGGTGCTGTTTTTCGCACTGCTAGCGCTGGCGTCGCTAGCGACATCTTTGTCGGTTCCAAGAAGACGTGTCTGGATTCGGAAGTTTGAGGGCGGTTTTGAGGTTGCTGCTCTTGCGCGCAACGATGACCCAAACCTCGACAGTCTGGTTGACGAAATCGTTCAAAGCATCACTCCAAAGAAGTCTTCAAGAAAGGCAACCAAGTGAACTCGGTTGATCTAAACATTCCTCTGTCGCGTCTATCGCTTGTTTTCGTATTCGCAGCGATGGCCGTTTATACGATCGCGTTTTTGATTTTCGTTTGGAACCTTTCGCAGGCATCAAGCACCAAAAAGGCCGAACGCGCCAAGGCCACTCAGAGTGAAAAATGGGGCTTCGGGTTCTTCGCAACTGCGGCGGCCATTCACGCAGCAGGTGTTGTAATGCGAGGCATTTCTGCCGGTCGTGTGCCTTGGGCCAACATGTATGAGTTTTCGATTAGCGGTTCGTTCATCGTGGTTTTCATTTATTTGTTGTCGATTCGCGTGCGCGACATCCGTGTGATAGCTGCGTTTGTGAACGGTTTCGTTTTGCTCGTGCTCGGTTCGGCTACGACCCTGTTTTATGTTCAGGTCAAAACCCTCATGCCGGCGTTGCAGTCTTATTGGCTCGTCATTCACGTCACCGTGGCAGTTTTGGCGACCGCGTTCTTCAACATCGCCGCAGCGCTTTCGGTCGCTTACCTGCTTCGCGGCTCAGACTGGGTGGCCAACTCAAAGCTCAAGGCGATAGCGATTGTGCGCCGGGTTCTCAGCGTGTTTCCTAAGGAACAGCAGCTTGAGCGCCTGCAAAACCGTTTCAACTCGATCGGTCTGTTGCTTTGGTCTTTCACGCTAATCGCGGGAGCCATTTGGGCCGAGCGTGCTTGGCACCGTTTTTGGGGCTGGGACACAAAAGAGGTTTGGACCTTCATCATTTGGACCCTCTATGCCGGCTATTTTCACGCGACAACAACTCGCGGCTGGACTGGCAAGCGTGCGGCTTGGCTCTCGCTGGTTGGTTTCTCGGCAGTGATCTTCAACTTCACAATCGTCAACCTCTTCTTCAAGGGATTGCACGTATACTCTGGCCTTAAGTAGTTCTGTGAACGTTACCTCTGATTGACTAAAAGTCGTTGCCGTCTGTTAGTGTTTCGGTGACAATCACTTGGGGGTTTGGGTTTGAAGCGTTTGGGCGGCTTTTTTGTAGCGGTATTGGCTGCTGTTTCTTTGGTTGTTTCGGGGTTTGTTCCTGTTTTTGCTGCTGAGCCTGGGCCGGCGGCTCCTTTTGAGGCTGCTGATTTGTTGTCTGCTCGGGTGCAGGCTGGTTTGCGTGCTCATCGTGTTTTGGTGGGTGATGAGCTTCGCGCTGATTCGACTACTTGGGTGAATCCTGATGGTTCTTTGACTTCTGAGGTGTTTGGTGCACCTGTTCGTGTTCGTGATGTTGCTGGCAAGTTTGGTTGGCGTGATTTGGATTTCAGTTTGGTTTTTGCATCTGATGGTTCTGTTGTTGCTCGTTCTGGTTTGTTGCCGTTACACATTTCTGGTGGTGGTAACGCTTCTGAGGTTGCAGCTTCGGGTTTGGTGTCGGTGACGTCGGGTGCGGATGTGTTAGAGACTGGCTCAGCCTGAACGACCGAGCTAGACGAGAATGCTGCGAATCATGGCGAATCAATGTCAAAACGAGGTGAGGCAATGCTCACAGGGTTCGTGGAAGGATTAGCAATCGGCTGCATAGGCGCAGGCGTAGGTTCCGCCCTCAAGTACGCGCTTACGCGGACTGGGTTACTTAGAA
>CAILJO010000082.1 GCA_903834635.1 uncultured Micrococcales bacterium
ACGAGCTCGGGTATCCGTAGAGAGCGTATCTCCTAGAAAAATGGGGCTTGTTGTTACTGAGTTGCCCTACCTGGTCGGACCTGAGAAGGTCATCGAGAAGATTAAGGAAGGCGTCAATAACAAGAAGCTCCAAGGCATTGCCGACGTAACCGATCTAACCGACAGAACCAACGGTTTGCGTTTGGTAATCGAACTAAAGACCGGATTCGATCCACAAGTCGTGCTCGACCTGCTTTACAGATTCACGCCGATGGAAGATTCTTTTGGCATCAACAACGTAGCTCTTGTGAACGGCCGCCCACAAACACTCGGCCTTCGCGATCTTTTAGGCGTTTACCTAGCGCACCGCATCCTGGTTACCCGCCGACGCAGCGAAAATCGTCTTGGCAAAAAGAAAGCCCGCCTGCACCTCGTTGAAGGCCTTTTAGTCGCAATCGTCGACATTGACGAAGTTATTCAAGTCATTCGCGGCTCTGAAGAAGTCGATGAAGCCAGAACTCGACTTATGCAAGTTTTCAGCCTCAGCGAGATTCAGGCCGAATACATTCTGGAATTAAGGCTGCGTAGACTCACGAAGTTTTCTCGTATTGAACTCGAGAACGAACAGAAGCTTTTGCTTGAAGAGATCAAGTTGCTCGAGCACATCTTGGCTAACGAGTCCGTTCTGCGTGACCTCGTCTCTACTGAACTTGCTGAGGTTGCAGAGAAGCACGGAGACGCACGCCGTACAACATTGATTCGAGATGTTGAAGAAGTAAAGCCAATCTCCAATGCAAAGGCGGCTTCAATGTCTGCTGAGCTGGCAGATACGGCCACCACGGTTGTTTTGACAGCGTCTGGTTTGATCGGTCGTTACCACTCCGATGCCTCCAGCGACGCTCCAGCCAAGCGAAAGAAGCATGACGCAATAAGTGTTCGAATACCAACAACGACTCGAAGCGACATCGGAGCACTTACTAGCGCTGGTCGAGTCGTGAGAGTCCATGTCGGAGATGTTCCACCAACGGGTGAACTCTGGGAGGTCGGATCGGCCGTGCCGGCAAGTGGCTTCTTCGGACTATCGAAATCAGAGAAACTGATAACCGTATTCGAGATCACCGACACTGCCGAACTGGTTATGGGAACAGCTCTAGGTGTGGTTAAACGCACCGTTGCTGACTACCCGGCTAAAGATGATTTCGAAGTCATTGCGCTCAAGGAGGGTGACCAAGTAATCGGTGCCTGCCTGGGCGATGACTCTTCACAGTTCGTCTTCGTAACTTCTGATGCCCAAGTACTCAGGTTTGACGGAACAGTCGTTCGCGCACAGGGCCGAGCCGCAAGCGGTGTTGCCGGCATAAACCTGTCTAACAACGCCAAAGCCATAGCATTCGGAAAAGCGCCTATTAGTAGTGATGACGTCTTTATTATTACCGCAGCTAACTCATCACAAGCATTGGCTGGAACCGATGCTGGGTCCATCAAAATATCGGCTATAGCGGAATTCCCGGCCAAGGGAAGAGCAACAGGTGGCGTTCGCGGACACAAGTTTGTCAGAAACGAAGACCAGTTGTACTTTGGCGCTGTCTGCGTCGGCACACCGGCAGCTCTAGCATCAGACGGAAAACCTCTAGATTTGCCAGAATCAGCCAAACGTGACTCGAGCGGAAGTCCCTCGCCAGCAATCATTGCCGGAGTTGGAACCTTCTAAGCGTCTACGCGTTCGATATCGAAGTCATCTGCGTTGTCGATAATGAAATCGCGTCTCGGAGCTACATCATTGCCCATAAGTAGTTCAAACATTTTCTCGGCAGCTTCAGCATCTTCGACTCTTACGCGACGCAAAGTGCGAACAGAGCGGTCCATCGTGGTTTCTGCGAGTTGATCAGCATCCATCTCACCGAGTCCCTTGTAGCGCTGTATAGGCTCCTGATATCGTTTGCCTTGAGTCTTAAGCTTTGCCAAAACGGCCTCTAACTCTGCCTGCGAGTAGGTGTAGACGGTGTCATTAGCCTTGGAACCAGCGTTGATTATCACAACTCGGTGCAAAGGTGGCACTGCAGCAAATACGCGTCCAGCTTCGACCAGCGGACGCATGTATCTGAAGAAAAGTGTCAAAAGAAGTGTTCGAATGTGAGCTCCGTCGACATCAGCATCAGACATAAGGATGACCTTGCCGTACCGCGCCGCCTCTAGCTCGAAGCTTCTACCGGAGCCAGCACCCAAAACTTGGATGATCGAGGCACACTCATTATTTGAAAGCATGTCGCTCACAGAAGCCTTTTGAACGTTAAGGATCTTTCCGCGAATAGGCAGAAGAGCCTGATATTCACTGTCTCGCGCCAATTTCGCCGTTCCAAGCGCGGAGTCACCCTCAACTATGAAGAGTTCGCTCACGTCAGTTTCTTGCGTTCTGCAGTCAACCAACTTGGTAGGAAGCGATGAACTTTCTAGCGCGTTCTTTCGACGTTGAGTCTCTTTATGAGTGCGCGCGGAGATTCGCGACTTCATCTCAGCGACGACCTTTTCAAGTAGCAGCGCGGATTGTGACTTGTCGTCGCGCTTTGCACTGGTGAGGCGGTTTGTCAGTTCTTTGCTGATCACGTTTGCGACTATGTTGCGAACGGCGGGGGTGCCAAGAACCTCTTTGGTTTGCCCCTCGAACTGAGGTTCTGCGAGTCTGACGGTCACAACGGCTGTCAAGCCTGCCATGATGTCTTCTTTTTCAAGCTTGTCGTTGCCGAGTTTCAGTTTGCGGGCGTTGGCGTCGACCTGTGCTCGAATGGCTTTGATTAGCGCTTGCTCGAACCCGGCGGTGTGGGTTCCACCTTTAGGAGTGGCGATGATGTTGACAAATGACTTCAACTCGGTGTCGTAGCCGGTGCCCCAACGCAATGCAACTTCTACCGCACAAGACCTTTCGACCTCCCGAGATTCCATGTTGCCCTGTTCATTCAAGACCGGAACGGTCTCAGTAAAACTTGCAGCCCCCGCTAGGCGCCAGGTGGATGTCAATGCTGCGTCTTTAGCTAGGTAATCAACGAACTCGGTTATGCCGCCATCGAACTTGAACTTGTGTTGGACAGGTTCTGCGCTTCTTTGGTCATCAATGGAAAGCTCTAATCCGGGGACAAGAAAAGCGGTTTGCCTGGCCCTGGCCAAAAGCTCGTCGATTGCGAAATTCGCATCCTTGATGAAAATTTGTTGGTCTGACCAATAGCGCACGCGTGTACCAGTTACACCATTGGCCACTTTTCCGATTACCTCGAGCGAAGATTCGTTCTCGAAAGGCTTGAACGGGCTATCTGCAGAGACGCCTTTGGAATCATCGAAGTTTCCTGGCTCTCCGCGTCGGAAAGACATTTTGTAAGTTTTGCCATCTCGATCAACCTCTACATCGAGTCGTGCGCTCAAGGCATTTACAACGGACGCACCCACTCCGTGCAGGCCTCCCGAGGCCGCGTAAGACCCGGAACCGAACTTTCCGCCAGCGTGCAATTTGGTGAAGACAACCTCGACACCCGTCAATCCTGTCTTCGGCTCGACGTCTACTGGAATGCCTCTGGCATGGTCGACGACGGTAACAGAATGGTCGGAGTGAAGGACTATTCCAATTTGGTTTCCATGACCAGCTAGTGCCTCGTCGACTGAGTTGTCGATAATCTCCCAGAGGCAATGCATCAAGCCGCGACTATCGGTGCTTCCGATATACATGCCAGGGCGCTTGCGAACGGCTTCTAACCCCTCCAGAACGGAGAGGTGTCTTGCTGAGTAATCGGTGTTTGGCACCCTGAAATGTTACGTTGAATCAAGCCGTTTGCCTTTGGATGACACGTAGTTGGGGCAAAAGTATTCGCAGTTAGCGAAATCGACCCTAATCGCGGCATAAATGTGGATTGGATGTGTTGGGATTGTCATATGGAAACCGAAGCGCAGCAAAGCACCGATATCAGTGAGTCAACCACGACCGTCGTCGACTCGAAAGATGCACCACTCAGCGGCCATGATCGTTGCGACTCGTGTGGGGCTCAAGCGTATGTTCGTGCAACGCTCACCTATGGGGAACTGTTGTTCTGCCTACACCACGCAACTCTCAATAAAGCGGCGCTAGAACCGGCGACTCTCCACTGGCACGACGAGAGCGACAAACTACTAGTTCGCTAGCCGTTTTCCGACAAGAATATTTCGCTAGTCCCTTTTTCCGAGCGCTACAGCTTTAGCCTCGTTGATCGCGTCAACAAGCTTTGAATCTACTTTTGCGACGTATTTTCCATTTGTGAGTACCTCACAGAAAAAGTCGGCCAAATCGGGCGATTTAGCAAGAATCGGACCGTGAAATCTCGTGAATAAAATCTTTCCATCCCAGAGCATGTTGCCTAAAGCTGACGCACTGTTTACATAGCCAACAGCTGAAATCTTCCCTTTTGAATCTGGCAGATTGAGGTCGCTCTCGACAAATTCCGAAAGACGCTCTTTGGATGCGTGTGGAACCAGCCACTCATAGCTGCTTCCCACAACCAACCCGGCTCCCCCACTACTTTTTACAGCCGAAATCAGATCTACCAACTCGCCTTTCGCTTCGCTAATAGATTCCATAGCAGCCTTAGAACCATGTCCTAAAAGCAAGAATGAGTTGTCGCTGAGCAATGAGCATTTGGCGCTTGCTCTGATGATTTCATCGATGCTACTCAGAGGAATTATCCTGCTGTCGATGCCAGCCCAGGCAAGCCGTTTTGTAAGTATTAGGCCGTTGGCGAGGTCGCCGTTTAGGTTTAGGCGATCCGAAAAAGGAACAAGGATCTCAATCATCTTTGAACCTCGTCTGGGCTCCAGAAACCTAACGCTCGACGCATGCGTCGCATTGCGTCTGCAGAAAACAGCACCGTCTTGGTGCCAATCGCAGGACGAGGTAAAGAGAAAAATTTATTGATGGCGATCTCTAAGTCGTATTCGATTTCAGAAACGGGAATGTCGTTGTAGGCGAACAGAATAGCTGCTTCCGCAGCGTTGTACCCCGTGAGAATATCCACGTGACTGAGACCCTCGTAATCCACTGTCCAAAGCCAAGATGGATCATGAACGTCTCGACCGATAGCCACCATTATTTGTTCAGGGTTGGTCGTTAAGTTGTCGATATTTAGTTGCATGCTGCCGGGGTTCTGAACCAAGACTAATTCGACAGGCTCCCCGTTTATCTCGACAACTTCGCCTCTGGCGAACACAGGTGGCAACTCGCTAATTGTTCTGGCTGCAAGCTGCAGATCAAAATGAGAACCTAAGACTTTTCGACCTGTTTCAAGAGCGCAAACGGCGTCCACGGCGAAGTGAAGCCCCCTCGAAGCCAGTTCAATCGAAGCTTGTTGACCGCCTACAGTAACCGTGTGAACGAGCCCAAACTTCTTGGTTATTTCGCTTGAAGTTGCACTGCGGACTATAGAAGGAAGGTACGTAGGCGCGGTACCCAGACCATTGCGCTGGGTTGCGAGTACGCTTTGTGAAACACCAAACCAAGTCAAACCAATTAAGTTCGGATTTCTTTCAGCAATGATTCGCATGTTCTCATCATCAGCATTTAGAACCACGTTTTCAGAGGCACGGGCTGCGACGCTTGCCAAAGTTTCACGCACAAGACCGGGGTCAACAAATCTGTCGAGCTGATCCTCCATGACGTTGAGAACCGCGACGGTCTTCGGTTTCACTTTTTTTGTTAACGCAGCTGCGTGCCCTTCATCCATTTCTAGAATCGCTATGTCCGCGGAAATCTGGCCCAACAAGTTGCTTTGCTCAATAATTGCCGAGTAGAAACCCTGAAGGATATTCGCCGTGGATGGATTCGTGAAGACGGTTTTGCCATGGGCGCGCGCGATGGCGACAAGCATCTTGGTGGTAGTGGATTTGCCAGCGGAGCCCGTGACGACGACCAAGCCTTCTGCAAAGCTCCCTAAAGTTTTGTAAAGGAGCCCAGGGGCAATTTTGCTGAGGATTAAACCAGGTAGGGCTGATCCTCCACCTTTTCGGATCTGCCGAATAAAGAATCGAGCCAGCCGCCCAAGCAGCAGTGCCGGCAAAAATCTCATTTTTCGACTAGTTGTCCAAGAAGTCGCGTAGCATTTGCGAGCGTGATGGGTGGCGAAGCTTGGACATCGTCTTGGCCTCGATTTGGCGAATGCGTTCGCGAGTTACGCCAAACTCCTCACCAATTTGATCCAGAGTCTTCTGAACACCGTCACCGAGTCCGAAGCGGCTGCGAATAACGCCAGCTTCACGCGGGTGCAGTGAGTCTAAGATTCGCTCAAGTTCACGTTGAAGCATGGAATACCCAACAGCGTCAGCAGGAACAACGGCTTCGGTATCTTCGATCAAGTCACCGAACTCAGAGTCGCCATCTTCACCCAGGGGTGTTGAGAGAGAAATCGGCTCGCGCCCATACTTCTGAACTTCTACAACCTTTTCGGGTGTCATGTCGAGCTCACGCGCGAGCTCTTCAGGGGTTGGTTCGCGACCAAGATCTTGCAGAAGCTGGCGCTGAACGCGAGCTAGCTTGTTGATCACTTCAACCATGTGAACTGGAATACGAATAGTTCTAGCTTGGTCAGCCATGGCGCGAGTAATTGCCTGACGAATCCACCAGGTTGCATAGGTTGAGAACTTGTAACCCTTTGTGTAATCGAACTTTTCTACTGCTCGAATAAGACCCAGGTTTCCCTCTTGGATTAGATCAAGGAACTGCATTCCGCGGCCGGTGTAGCGCTTCGCGAGCGAAACCACGAGTCGAAGGTTAGCCTCGAGGAGGTGTGACTTGGCTCGCTGACCATCTTTAACGACCCACTTCAAGTCACGAGCAAGTTCCGTGGCTATCTTCTTTTCGGTTGCAAGCTTTTCTTCAGCAAAAAGACCGGCTTCGATACGTTTCGCTAACTCCACTTCGAGCTCGGCATTTAGAAGAGCAACTTTTCCAATTTGCTTCAGGTAATCTTTGACCGGATCGGCCGTCGCACCGGTAATGGTTGTCGTCTGAACAGGTATTTCGTCTTCGTCCGAGTGAGACAGAACGAACCCACCGCTTGCCTCTAGAGCTTTTTCTTTCTCCTTGGCGTCAGGGTCTTCGTTGTGGTCTTCGTCCTGTGCATCGGCCTCAGCTATTTCGCCAAGGTCTACAGCAGCACTGGCTTCAGCGACGATGTCGCCGACTGCCTCTAGTTCGGCTTCGGGGTCTATGTCGTCTTCGTCAAGCTCATCATCAGCATCCATGCCTTTAGGAAGTTTTGGAGCTTTAGCAGGCTTGACCTTCGCTGCTGGGGTGGTTTTGGCGGGCTTCTTTTCGACTTCTTCAGATTTTTCTGAATTCGCTTTTGAAGTCGTAGCCTTTGCATCGGCAACTTTTGGTGACTTTGGCTTAGATTCAGCATCAACGGCTTTGGCTTTAGCTTTTGGCTCAGCCTTTGCTGGCGAAGCTTTGGCCTCTGAAGGAGACTCGTTTGCAGCAGGCTTTGCACTTGGGCTGGTCTCTGACTTTGCGATGCTCTTGGCGGCAGCCGGCTTGGTAGCGACCTTCTTGGTGCTTACCGAAGCTGCCGACTCTACCTTCGCGGGCGGCTTTGGGTTCGCCTTTGACTTGGTAGAAGCTGTTGGAGTGGACTTTTCAGCTTTAACAGCCGGGGTTGCAGGAGTGATTTTTTTGGGTGCTTTCGTTGGTGTTGCCGAAGTCTCAGAGTTTTGCTCAGCGGCTTGGGCCTGATCTGGATGCAACATACGGGACAAAAAGCCTCGCTTCTTGCCAGTATCAGGTTGCTTTTCTTGAGCCACGTTTACCTTTCGCTACTGAAGAGGTACACGCTTGTGCACCTATCTGAGCAGTACAAGGACCCATGTCAAATTCACTCTTGCAAGTGACCGACTGGGTCCTTCTCAATTATGTCACGTTCTTTAGACATTTCGTCTCAAAACTCACATCCTTGAATGGAGACAAACCATGAAAGCGCAAACTTTATTCCGGCTGACCTTCAATCTGGTAGGCCCTCTTACGATGGTGAAGGTATCTGGTGACACCGAAAATGGTCACCAAAAACTGAATGGGAAGAGCCAAGCGAAAATGTTGCAGGTCATAAAGGCTTGACTTAGCCTGGCCTGCGTTTATGCCGTCAAGCAGGAATCCTACCGAGGCCATCATGATCAATGAAGCCAAAAAGCCTCCAATGTTCACGAACCCGTTTGCGGAACCAAGCTGGTCCTTTTTCACATAGATTCTGGTGTAGTCGAAGGCAAGCATCGATGCTGGCCCGCCGACTCCTATGACCATCACCAATGACACCAGCATCCACAACGGCACTTGAGAAGGCCAAGCAAGGACTATTACCCATGCCACAATGCCGGCTATCGGGCTCCAAATGATAATTCGTGACCGCAGGTGCTCCCCCCTAGCGGCAATCGCCCCCAAAACAGGGCCAAGTGACGCATTCGTCATTACAAACAAAATAAGCAGCGCAGAAGCGATGTTTCTTGAATAACCTTCGCCGCTAGTCACGAAAGGGACACCCCAAAGCAACGCGAACATAGTTCCTGATGATTGAGTCGAGAAGTGTGTCCAGAACGCCATCCTCGTCGAATTTTTTGCCACGTTTTCGCGTAAGTTTGAGAGAACCATGGCAATTTTTGGTGTTTGGTGGGTTTGACGAGTCGGTGCATCCAACGCCACAAGCCAGACTATGCAGGCCGAAAGCAACGAAATGGCTGCCAGGAATGCAAATGCCTTTTGCCAACCCGCGAGTTGCAGAAACCAAACAAAAGGAATTGCAGATGCGACTTGCCCGAGCTGCCCGAGTGTCGCCATCCATTGCTGTGCTCGCGAGGCAGCCTTTCCGGTGAGCCAATTATTAGCCATTCGAATCATCGAGATAAAGGTGCAAGCATCGCCCAGCCCCACGAGCATGCGCCCGAATATTGCCACCTCGAGAGTTGGTGCAAACGCGACTAACAACTGGCCCGACGCCATGGCCAGGGCCCCGAAACTCAGCAACACTCTTGAACCAAATCGATCCAAAAGGATTCCAACAGGAACTTGCATCCCCGAATAAACCACCAGCTGAAGAACCGCCAACGAAGCAAGTTGGCTTGCGGTTGTATTGAAACGCTCAGATGCCTCCAGCGAGGCTACACCGAGGCTCGTGCGTTGGGTTACTGCGAAAAAATAAGCGAGATTAGCCGCGATCAGAGCGAGGAGCCCCCTGCGCGAGAACTTTTCGCTCAGGATTCATCCTCTGCATTGTTTTGTCGGCGATTGGCCAGGTAATCCTCTAGTTGGGCAGCAATGTCATCGGCCGAAGGGATGTCTTGTTCCGGTCTACGCACGGCAGCCTGCACCGGGCCAACGCGTTCGTTGCGATAACCCTGCTCAAGATTTGCAACCATTCTCGAAAGATCTTCGTTTTCACTGACCTGTTGGTTGAGTTTTCGTTCGAATTTTTCGTTTTGCTCTCGCAAGGAGTCAGTCGGGAATACTAAGCCTGAGGCAGCCGAAATCAACTCGAATGCCGTAACAGCGGCCTTAGGGTATTCCGAATCGGCAATGTAGTGCGGTATCAAAAGCACGAATCCGACGCTCGAAACGGAAAGTTCGGTTAGACGGTACTCCAAAAGATGGAGCACATTGCCTGGAACCTGTGTTTCAGGTTTCCACTCACTGTATTTGGCTATAAGGTCGCCTCGATTTCCGCTAACCGTGATTCCAACCGGGCGCGTGTGTGGCATCGGGAATGGGATGCTGTGAACCCAGATAAACTCCGTGATCGCGAAATCTTCGACAATTTGGACGATGGCGTCGGCGAATCTTTCCCACTTAAAGTCGGGTTCGTAACCATGCAAATAAAGAAAAGGCTGACCGGCTTCATCATGTACAAGGTAAATACCCAAAACCGCCGGTTCGTATGAACTTATGTGGTCCTTCTCGAAATACATGACCGGACGACGGCTTCGATAATCAAGAAGAGCCTCATTATCGAAACAGATCACCAGCTCGGTGTCGAAGTTAGCGAAAATGTGATCGGCGGTTTGAGAAATACTTCCACCGGCATCGGTAAACCCGTTTAGGCCGGCGAGCAACCTTAGTCCTTTAGGAATGGACACATTTAGGTCAACAAGTCTAAAAATCGGTTCGCTCATTTCTTAATACTAAATCTGCGTGGATAGCATTTAGTTATGACCAACGTTAAATCTCTTTTCGTGACCAAAGCTCCTGTTGTTTCGGCAGGAGTCGCTTATGTCGTTGGAGTTACGACTAAAAACTCAAAGCCAGCACTTGCGAGCACCATCATTGAAACAGCGTCAATCGCAAACCTAGATCTAGCTCTTGTGGGTGCCAAATCCACTCTTGAACACACTGCTCGTGTTCCAGGTGCCAACGGTTCAGTCTTCCTGCTTATTGGCATCGGTGATGAGGAAATTGACGCCGAAGCCTTGCGCAGACTGGCTGGGGCAGCAACCAGAGCTCTGCCAGACTTCAAAGACATAACATTGGGTCTACCTGTGTCGAACGCTGGCGAGGCTCTGGCTGTTCTCGAAGGCGCCCTAATCGGCAACTATGAGTTCATTAGTTTCAAGGGATCGAAGAAGCAGCCTAGATTGCTTTCGACGGTCACTGTTGCCAGCGCATTCAAGCCGACAGATTCAGCAGTCAAGGAGTCGCTTGTTATTGCCGATGCGATTCGCTCGATCAGAGACCTCGGCAACACTCCCCCAAATGACATGTACCCGCAAACCCTTGCAACGGCTTTCCAGAAAGTGGCAAAGGGTTCTGGAGTCACCATCGAAGTATGGGACGAAAAGCGACTTATCGCCGAGAACATGGCGGGAATATTGGCTGTTGGAAAGGGGTCGTCGCGACCACCACGGCTAATCAAAATCGAATACAAGCCACGCAGCGCCAAAAAACAATTAGCCCTTGTCGGCAAAGGTATAACCTTCGACACCGGCGGTCTGACACTAAAGCCTGGTACTGGAATGATCGGAATGAAGTATGACATGACGGGAGCTGCGACGATCGGACAAGCGGTTCTTGCAATAGCTGCTTTAGCCTTGCCGATTCATGTGACCGGTTATTTGTGTGTTGCAGAGAACATGGTTTCAGGCACAGCCCAGCGCCCAACTGACGTCATTCGCTATCGCAACGGCAAAACAGTCGAGGTAACAAACACAGACGCCGAAGGTCGCCTCGTTTTGGCTGATGGCCTCATTCTTGCCAGCGAGCAAAAGCCAGACCTGATTGTCGATGTGGCGACTCTTACGGGTGGCGCGCGCATTGCTCTTGGCGTTCGCTACACGGGATTAATGGGTAACGACTTCGGTGTAGAGACCCTGAAAAAGGCTGCAGAAGCCTCCGGCGAACTTGTTTGGCACATGCCGTTGCCAGCAGAGCTGCGCACATTGTTGAACTCCGAAACCGCAGACCTGATCAACTCGAAACTCGGTGACCCAACTGGAAGCATGCTCGTGGGAGGGCACTTCTTGAAGGAGTTTGTGGCCTCGAAGTCTCCCAAGGACAAGACGCAAATCGCCTGGGCGCACTTAGACATAGCTGGGCCTGCCAATAACGAAGTTGCACCATACGGTTACCTAAGCAAGGGAGCAACCGGAGTGATGTTGCGCACGCTTGTCGAAACCGCAAAGGCTCTCGTCTAGTAAAGTTAGATGGTTCCCCAGAAAAGATGGAGTGATTCGTGGCTGACCACAATTTCGATGTAGTAATTCTTGGCGGCGGAAGCGGCGGATACGCTGCGGCTTTGCGCTCAGCACAACTCGGCAAGTCCGTTGCCCTCATCGAGAAAGACAAACTCGGCGGCACCTGTCTGCACCGAGGATGCATCCCTACCAAGGCTCTACTTCACAGCGCTGAAGTCGCCGATGTGACCAAAGATGCAGCCGCTTATGGCGTTAACGCTCAATTCCAGTCAATCGACATGAGCGTTGTAAACAAGTACCGCGACGGGATTGTTGACCGCCTCTTCAAAGGTCTAACCGGACTTGTCTCATCTAAGAACATCACCGTCGTTGCAGGCGAGGGTCGACTAACCGGGCCGAAAACCGTCACGGTCAACGGGGACAACTACAACGGCACCAACGTAATCCTGGCAACCGGTTCATACTCGCGCACCCTTCCTGGTTTGGAGATTGGTGGCCGAGTCATAACCTCGGAACAAGCCTTGGGCCTTAACTTTGTTCCTGGAAAGGTACTAGTTCTGGGTGGCGGAGTCATCGGTGTTGAGTTTGCTTCTATTTGGAAGTCCTTTGGTGCGGATGTAACCATCATCGAGGGCCTGCCTCACCTTGTTCCTAACGAGGACGAAGCCGTTTCTAAAGGACTAGAGCGCGCTTTCCGTAAGCGCGGCATTGATTTCAAGCTGGGAGTGCGATTCTCTGGTGTTGAACAAAATGCCAATGGCGTGGTTGTTTCACTAGAAGACGGAACCAAACTTGACGGTGAACTGCTTCTCGTTGCCGTTGGTCGCGGCCCGAACACTGCTGGTCTCGGTTACGAAGAGCAGGGCGTAAACATGGACCGCGGTTATGTTCTAACCAACGATCGTCTTGAGACAAACCTGCCTGGCGTCTATGCAGCCGGTGACATTGTTCCTGGGCTGCAGCTAGCTCACCGCGGTTTTGGCCAGGGCATATTCATTGCCGAAGAGATTGCCGGGCTTCGCCCAGCCGTCATCGACGAAAACGGCATTCCAAAGGTCACCTATTGCGAGCCTGAGGTCGCCAGCGTTGGTTTGAGCGAAGCCAAAGCCAAAGAGGTTTATGGCGCGGACAATGTCTCGGTTTATGAGTACAACCTGGGCGGCAACGGAAAGAGCCAAATTCTGGGAACTGCAGGTTTCATCAAGCTCGTTCGCCGCAATAACGGCCCCGTAATCGGAGTTCACATGATCGGCTCAAGAGTGGGCGAGCAGATTGGCGAAGGTCAACTGATTGTCAACTGGGAGGCCTACCCAGAGGATGTTGCAAGTTTGATTCACGCGCACCCAACCATGAACGAAGCGATTGGCGAGGCCCACCTAGCACTAGCTGGCAAACCTCTTCACGCGCACGCCTAGTATTAACCTTGTATTTGCACAAAAGGAGCGGCAACAATGAGCGATTCCGTAGTACTTCCAGCACTTGGTGAAAGCGTCACCGAAGGAACAGTAACCCGCTGGTTGAAAAAAGTCGGCGACACGGTCGCTGTTGACGAACCCCTAGTTGAGGTTTCGACTGACAAGGTTGACACCGAAATTCCTTCGCCGTTCGCTGGAGTAGTCGAACAGATTCTTGTGCAAGAAGACGAAACCGTTGAGGTTGGTGGTGTTCTAGCCATTATTGGAGGAGGATCCAGCACCACATCGGCACCGGCCGCCCCAGCTGCTGAGCCTGCCCCTGTTGCCGAAGCTGCAGCTGCAGTCGAGGCCCCCGTTGTGTCGGCGCCAGTTGTCTCTGAGCCAGTAGCACCTGTCGTAACGACCCCGGTAGTCGCCGCACCAGTTGCTGCTGCGCCTGTTGCAGCAAGTGCACCTAGCCAAAACCTAGGCGCTGCCGCTAGCACAGACGCCGGATACGTCACTCCTTTGGTGCGCAAACTAGCCAGCGAATCTGGCATCGATCTAACAACTGTTTCAGGTTCAGGAGTTGGTGGCCGAATCCGCAAGGATGATGTTCTGGCCGCTACTGCGCCAGCCCCTTCGGCTCCTGCGTCAGCCCCAGCTCCTGTTGCAGCGGTCGCTCACGCCGCAACAGCAACGCCATCCGCAGCGTCGCCGCTGCGAGGAACAACCGAACCAATGAGCAGACTGCGAAAGGTTCTAGCCGAACGCGCGGTTGCTTCGATGCAGCAAACTGCTCAGCTGACCACAGTTGTTGAAGTGGACGTTACTCGTATTGCGTCGCTTCGCCAGAAGGTGCAGCAACAATTCGTTGCAGCTACCGGTGGGAAGCTCAACTTCATGCCGTTCTTCGCACTAGCCGCCGCAGAAGCTCTCAAGGCGCACCCCAAGCTCAACGCGAGTATTGACGGTGAGAACGTCGTTTACCACTCTCAAGAAAACATCGCGTTTGCGGTGGACACAGAGCGCGGACTATTGACTCCAGTTATTCGCGAAACCGCATCATTGACAATCGCGCAGATTGCAGTTTCTATTGCCGACCTGGCAAGCCGCACTCGTGAGAACAAGCTCAAGCCAGACGAGCTAGGAGGCGCGACCTTCACGCTGACCAACACTGGTTCCCGTGGTGCTCTGTTCGACACCCCAGTTGTGTTCTTGCCTCAAGTTGCCATTCTTGGCACCGGAGTGGTAACCAAGCGACCTGTAGTTGTTTCGACTGCGGACGGTGGCGACACAATCGCTATTCGAAGCATGGTCTACTTGGCTTTGAGCTACGATCACCGGTTAGTCGATGGAGCAGACGCAAGTCGTTACCTGGTAGACGTCAAGGCACGCCTAGAAGAAGCCAACTTCGAGGCAAATCTCGGGATTTAGGATTTTAGCTGCATCATCAGCAAATGGGGTCGAAAGTCGACCCCATTTGCTATTTAACCAACCGGAAGCTCGTCAAATTCTTCGTGTTGGTGTCAACAAAGAGTTGAACTTTTGATGTTTTGCCTTCGCATGTGAATAGGGCTGTAGAAAAACTAACTCCCCCAAGATTTTGCCAAATGGTTACACCGTCAACTAGACCCGTAGCAACTGATCGATCTAAGTGGCAAGCGCTTGGCGCAACAGACGTTTGCGGAGATTCAGTCGGTTGAATCGGTTTTGCCGATGACCGATGACTAGACCAATCGGGCACCAAACACCAGCCGCTGACAAAAGCCAAAACCGCGAGTAGCAGCAAAAGACCCTTTCGCATGTATTTTGAAATTGGTGCTCGTGCAACAAGTGGTGTTGGGATGGCAGCCCAAACCCGTCTTCGCTCGTCCAGCCGCACGTCGATGCCAGCATCTCGCAATCTTAAGAAACTTGCGGCCCAAGAGTCGTTGAGAGAAACAAATCTGCGGTTTCGGGCTTGCCGAGAATACAAACGAAACAAAAACGATGTGCTCAATGCGTGTTTACCCACGACTTGATGGTGGCACTCTAAATCGGCCGAAATAAGTCGAGGACGGCAAATGTTAGTAACACCAACTATTTAGAATTGACACATGCCCGAATTCCTTCAAGCTGGTTACGACCCGCACTTCGTTGATTACAACGAGGCCTGGCAACTTCAAAGGGCAGTGCACTCAGAAGTGGTTTCTGGCGCGCGAGACGACACCATAGTTTTGCTTGAGCACTTCAGTGTTTTCACGGCCGGTAAGCGCACGGAAGACGACGAACGCCCAACCGATGGAACGCCTGTGGTCGATGTTGATCGCGGCGGAAAGATAACTTGGCATGGACCCGGTCAGTTGGTCGGATACCCGATCATGAAGCTACCCAACCCAATTGACGTGGTCGGTTATGTTCGATGGCTAGAGCAGGTTCTTATCGACACCATAGCGGAATTCGGTCTACACACCGAGCGTGTTGCCGGAAGAAGCGGAGTGTGGGTTCCGGTTGAAGGCGGGCATGAAAAAGTGGCCGCGATCGGCATTCGTGTAGCCGAGCACACGACAATGCACGGATTCGCACTCAACTGCAACAACTCTTTGGATCCGTATGACACGATTGTTGCGTGCGGTATTCGTGATGCAAAAACGACCACGATATCGCGCCAAATTGGTCAAAACGTGTCGCCTGAGATGGCTGCCGAAATAGTCATGACCAAACTCCACAAGATAGGCAAGGTTTCATTGTGACCGAAGAACTAAAGCCAGAGCGCAGGATGCTTCGCATCGAAGCTAGAAACGCGGCCGTTCCAATCGAACGCAAACCTGAGTGGATAAAGACCCGAGCAAAGATGGGCCCGGAGTACCAAGAACTTCATAAATTGGTGAAGACCGAAGGACTTCACACCGTTTGCCAAGAAGCCGGATGTCCAAACATCTACGAATGCTGGGAGGACCGCGAGGCAACCTTTCTAATTGGTGGATCACAATGCACCAGGCGATGCGATTTTTGCCAGATTGACACCGGCAAGCCTGCAGATCTTGACCGCGACGAACCGCGCCGCGTAGGCGAGTCAGTTAAGCAGATGCAACTGCGCTATGCAACAGTCACTGGAGTGGCACGAGACGACCTAGAAGACGAGGGATCTTGGCTTTATGCCGAAACCATTCGTCAAATCCACTCTCAATCGCCAGGCACAGGCGTTGAGATTCTGGTTCCTGACTTCTCAGGCAACCCTGAGCTTCTCAAAGTCGTTTTTGAGACTCTCCCAGAGGTTTTCGCCCACAATGTCGAGACGGTGCCAAGAATTTTCAAGCAGATCCGTCCGGCATTCACTTATGAGCGTTCGCTGGACGTAATAACTCAGGCGAGAGATTATGGGCTAGTAACCAAGTCCAATCTAATTTTGGGAATGGGTGAAACTCGCGAAGAAATTTCTCAGGCGCTCAAGGATCTGCATAACGCCGGAACAGACATCATCACAATCACTCAGTACTTGCGTCCAACTGTTCGCCACCACCCAATCGACCGCTGGGTCAAGCCTCAAGAGTTTGTCGAACTCAAGGAAGAAGCCGAAGCGATTGGATTCCTAGGAGTGCTAAGTGGGCCTCTAGTTCGCTCGAGCTATCGGGCTGGCCGCCTTTGGGCATCGTCGATGGTTAAGAAGGGTCGAGAAATCCCTGAGGATTTGAAACACCTCGCCGAGGCTGCTCTCAAAGATGGCTTCAGCCAAGCGGTCGGTTAGGCTTTAGAAATGGCTAAAGAGACACAACAAAACAAAACCCCAGGTCGTTGGGGCCAAATCTTCACCCTTTATCGCGAGACCATCAAAGTTGACAAACTTGCATTGGTTATGTCGCTTCTGGTCGCCCTTCTGACTCTGGGAGTCGGATTGGTTCTAGCCATTCCAAGCTTTGCAGCCGGAAACATCATTGGTGGAATTGCTTACTCGATTCTTGGGCTAACCGCAGCCGTGCTGCTTAGCCTTTTAGTCATGTCGAATCGCGCCCAAAAGGTAGCCTATGGTCGAATCTCTGGCCAACCTGGTGCGGTTGGTGCAGTTTTGACCTCATCAATTCGTCGCGGATGGCGCACCAGCGAGATGCCAGTTGCCGTAAACCCTAGAACTCGCGACGCCGTGTACCGTGCAGTTGGCGCAGCCGGAATTGTGCTCATCACGGAGGGTTCACGCTCAGGGACAAAGTTGATTCTCGACGAAGAACTCCGCAAACTAAAGCGAGTGGCCCCCAGTGTTCAGGTTCACGTGTTCTATGTAACCAACGACGCCACCGGCACGCCTCTGATCAAGTTGGCTAAAGAAATCACTCGCCTGAAGCGCACCTTGAACCGTGCCGAGGTTTCAGCGGTAAATAACCGTTTGCAGGCTCTTGGTTCGTTCAACATGCCGATCCCGAAGGGTATCGACCCACGAAAAATGCGAGCGGCGAGAAAGTAATCGTTTTTGATCATGGCCTCCTTCGGGAGGCTATTTCATTTTGGTGAACCTAAAGTTTTTACATTCCCGAAACATTAATCGGCAGCCACCTGCTTATGCGTTGACTAAACTTTGAGAGACGGCTTAAAGACGCGCCGCTCTAACAAAATCAATCATTCGAAGGGAATTCCCCTATGTTCAAGACCGCTTCTGAGGTCGTGAAGTTCATCAAGGACAACGAAGTTAAGTTCCTTGACGTTCGATTCACCGACCTTCCAGGTGTACAGCAGCACTTCAACCTTCCGGCAGCGATGATCGACGAGCAGTTCTTCGTCGACGGCCAGCTTTTCGACGGTTCATCAATCCGCGGGTTCGCATCGATTCACGAATCAGACATGCAGCTAATCCCTGACGTAACCACCGCCTACCTAGATGCTTTCCGTGTCGAGAAGACCTTGGTTATGTTGTTCGACATTTACAACCCTCGCAACGGTGAGCTTTACGGTCGTGACCCACGCCAGACCGCTAAGAAGGCTGAGGCATACTTGGCCTCAACCGGAATCGCTGACACAGCATTCTTCGCACCTGAGGCCGAATTCTTCATCTTTGATGACGTTCGTTTCCACTACGGACAGAACAGTTCGGGTCACTTCATCGACTCAGACGAGGCAGCCTGGAACTCGGGACGCGACGAGAAGAACCTCGCCGCAGGTATTGGCGGAAACCTAGCCAACAAGACCCCTTACAAGGGTGGCTACTTCCCTGTATCTCCTGTTGACCAGCACGTTGACATGCGCGACCAGATTGTTCTAGAGCTAGAGGCCGCTGGCCTTTCGGTTGAGCGAAGCCACCACGAAGTTGGCACCGCAGGTCAGGGCGAAATCAACTACCGTTTTGACACCCTGGTAAAGGCTGCCGACGACATCTTGAAGTTCAAGTACATCGTCAAGAACGTAGCTAACTCATTCGGCAAGAGCGCAACTTTCATGCCTAAGCCACTTTTCGGTGACAACGGTTCGGGAATGCACGTTCACCAGTCACTTTGGAAAGAAGGCAAGCCTCTGTTCTATGACGAGTCTGGCTACGGCGGTCTAAGCGATCTTGCACGCTGGTACATCGGTGGAATCCTGAAGCACGCCCCATCACTTCTTGCCTGGACCAACCCAACGGTTAACTCATACCACCGTTTGGTGCCTGGCTTCGAGGCTCCAGTGAACCTGGTTTACTCGGCTGGAAACCGCTCTGCTGCGATTCGCATTCCGATGACCGGCACTAACCCGAAGGCTAAGCGCATCGAGTTCCGTGCTCCTGACGCTTCGAGCAACCCATACTTCGCATTCGCTGCGATGCTGATGGCCGGACTCGACGGCATCAAGAACCGCATCGAGCCACACGAGCCTGTAGACAAGGACCTGTACGAACTTCCACCAGAGGAAGCGAAGAACATCCCGCAGGTTCCAGGCAACCTAGAAGACGTTCTAAAGGCTCTCGAGGCGGATCACGACTACCTACTCGCAGGCGACGTATTCACCAAGGACCTAATCGAGACTTGGATTGACTACAAGCGCGAGAAGGAGATCAAGCCTTTGGCTCTTCGTCCGCACCCATACGAGTTCGAGCTTTACTACGGCGTCTAGTCGAATTTAGTTCGATGGGCCTCTCCGAAAGGAGGGGCCTATTCGTTTATTCGGATTCTGTTTGACCATAAAACAGGCGTTCAAAGACGCCTCTTGAGCGGCGAGTGAAGGCCAAGTAGTCCTGTTCTAAAGCGGAGGCACTCCCTGCCGGGTATTCAAGAATGCGAGCAATGCCATCGAGTTGTCGCCGATCGTTTGGAAGAACATCGGTGCGTTTATTTGCCCAAAGGACCGAGGCCGAACGCACTCGAGAAGCCAATAGCCAGGCCTCTTTAAGAACACGGGCGTCGTGTTCGGCGATCAGCCCTTCGGCTACGCAGGCACTCAGTGCTTCGAGTGTTTTGGGTGTTCGAATCGGTGGATGCTCGTGGCCGTGTTGAAGCTGCATAAGTTGGACGAGCCATTCAACATCAGAAAGCGAACCGCGCCCAAGTTTAAGATGCCTCCTAGCGTCTGCACCTTGTGGCAATCTTTCTGTTTCGACTCGGGCCTTGATTCTGCGAATCTGAATAATGGCTGATGCATCTAGAAGTTGCGGGTAGCGGTATTTATCAATGAGCTCTTCGAAATCAGTGCACAAAGCTTTTGCGCCAGCTACAGGTCTAGCCCGAAGAAGAGCCTGTGATTCCCAAGTATTTGCCCAGCGCTCGTAATACTGGCGATAAGAATCGAGGGATCGGGCAACTGCGCCGTTTTTGCCCTCAGGCCGAAGATCGATGTCAATTTCGAATTCAAGAACCGGATCGGCTGACAAACGCTTTAGTTCTGAGATGATTTTTTCAGCCACTTTTTGGGCCTCATCGTTTGAGGCGGCGTTTGCTCGATAAACAAACATCAGGTCTGCGTCACTTCCGAAGCCAAGCTCCTCGCCTCCGAACCTGCCCATTGCTATTGCAGCAAACTCCAGCAACTCCGACACGGGGCGTGAAGATACACCTGACTCCTTAGATGAACTAACAAGTTCAATAAAGGCTGCTAAGTAGCACTCCGTGATCGCAGTCAGACCGATCTCGATTTGTTGAAGACTCAGGTCTCCAAGCACTGCACCCATGGCGAGACGGAGAGTCTCTCTTCGTCTTATGTGCTTCAATGCCGAAGCAGTTTTATCGAGGTCTTCATGCCTTTCAAGAATCGATGCCATTTCAGAACTTATCTCGTTGGAACTACGAGGTTGCACGTCACCAGAGTGTTCAAGCCAGGCAGCCGCTTCAGGTATTTTCTCTAAAAGGCTTGTTGCGAGTCGGCTGAGCGAAAGAACCGTGGTGAGGCGGTTTGCTGCACCTGATGAATCTCTAAGCATTCTAAGAAACCACGGAGACTCGCCAAGGTCTTCACTGAGGCGACGAAAAGCTAGAAGGGCTACATCTGGTTCGCTACCCTCGCCAAACCACTGAATGAGCACTGGCAGCAGTGAGCGTTGGATTGCTGCGCGCCTTGATAGCCCGCTTGTGAGCGCCTGAATGTGGGTCATCGCGCTCTTGGCATCCAAGAACCCAATGGCCCGCAATCGATCCTCAGCCTGTTCGCTACTAAGCGAAAGGTCCGAGTTATCAAGTCTGGCCACAGCAGAAAGAAGTGGTCTATAGAACACCTGTTGGTGCAACGAGCGCACTTCGGCCTTTACTGCTTCCCATCGACTGGTTAGCTCATCCGCGTTCTTGAGACCAACCTGGCGAGCAATGGCACGTAGCGCCGATTCACTTGTCGGCATCAGGTGTGTGCGACGCATTGCTGAAAGTTGGATTCTGTGCTCCAAAAGGCGCAAGAATCGGTAGTCGCGGTCAAAAGTGGCCGCGTCTTCTCGCCCGATGTACCCAGCGTCTCGCAGGGCTGCAATCGCCGATAGCGTGTCTCGAACCTGGACACTTGAATCTGTTCGACCATGCACAAGTTGAAGCAACTGCACGGTGAACTCGATATCTCTTAACCCGCCCGGACCGAGCTTGATTTGGCGATCGACCTCTTCGTTAGGAATGAACTCCATCACGCGTTCACGCATCTTTTGGGCCGACTCAACGAAACCGTCACGCCCGGCAGAGCTCCAAACTAGTGCCTGAGTTTTAGCGCAATATTCTTCACCGAGTTGCTCGTCACCTGCGATTACACGTGCCTTCAACAGCGCTTGAAACTCCCAGTTCTGAGCCCATCGATCGTAATAAGCCAAATGCGAGTCCAGTGTGCGAACAAGCGCTCCCGATTTGCCTTCTGGTCGAAGATTGGGATCAACCTGCCAAAGTGCCGGCTCAGAAGCATTTCCATCCATGGCTCGCATCATGCGTGTAGCCAGTCTGGTAGCAATCTCGAGAGCCCGCGAGCTCTCGGTTCGATCATTAGCCGATTCGGCAACAAAAATGACATCGACGTCGCTGATGTAGTTGAGCTCGCGAGCACCACATTTGCCCATGGCTATTACAGCCAAACGTGTGTCGGCAACCTCTGTAGCGTTGTATACGCCGTGATCCGAGGTAGTCGTGAGTTCGACCCTGGCAGCCTGCAAACCTGCTTCTAAAGCCGCCGAAGCTAAATCAGCCAGATGAGCGGCAACGACATGCATGCCCGACTCTGGGTTACCCTGTGTTAGGTCAAAAGCCGCTAGTCTGAGCAATTCTTTGCGGTAGCGATAGCGAATCGAACTCCAGACTCTATCCGACTGAAAGTCAGGTTTCGCTGCATCGATAGCGGTTTCGATAAAGGTTTTCTTTAGATCCACGACACCAGGAAGTTTCGCTTCAGACTTGTCCAAGACATTCAGCGCCTCTGGATGCCTACGCAAGAAATCGACCAACGCCGAGGATGCACCTAGGCAAAGAATTAACCTCTCTGCAGAGTCAGCACTCTTTAGAAGTTTTTTTATGGCTGTTTTATCAATCTCAGCGAGGTCCAACAGTGCGTTTAGCGCTTGATCGGGGCTGGCAGAGCGGGAAAGTGGATCTAAAGCCGATCTTCCGGAATCTCCAACGACCGCGACTAGTTGATCAAGCTTTTTGATCGTAGCCTCGAGCTCGACGAAACCTAGCCTCGCCAACTCGGAGAGGCCGAAACTCCGCGCATCGGCCATAGCTGTTAGAGGGTCTCTAGGTTTTGCTTCAGTTCAAAGGGCGTTACTTGTGAACGGTATTCGCTCCATTCACGACGCTTATTAGCAAGAACATACGAAAAGACCTCTTCACCGAGTGTCTCTGCAGCCAGTTCGCTTTCTTCGAGTTTGCGGATAGCGTGATCGAGGCTCTGTGGCAAAGGTTGAATTCCCATGGCACGTCGCTCAGAGTCGGTGAGACTCCAAACATTGTCTTCGGTTTCTGCTGGTAGCTCGTATTCGTTCTCAATACCCTTTAGACCCGCCGACAAAATCAGGGCGTAGGCGAGGTATGGGTTCGCGGCCGAGTCAATGGCGCGGTACTCGATTCGCGACGACTGACCCTTGTTCGGCTTATACAAGGGCACTCGGATCAGCGCGGAGCGGTTGTTGTGCCCCCAGCAGACGAACGATGGGGCTTCTCCCCCACCCCAAAGGCGCTTGTATGAGTTGACGTACTGATTGGTGACCGCAGTGATTTCTGGCGCGTGGTGAAGCAAGCCAGCGATGAAGTGTTTTGCCGTCTTCGACAGGTGGTACTCACCGCCAGGCTCAAAGAAAGCGTTGGTGTCACCCTGAAACAGAGACATGTGGGTGTGCATGCCAGATCCTGGGTGTTCAGTAAAAGGTTTCGGCATGAACGTCGCGTATACGCCCTGTTCGATTGCCACCTCTTTGATCACTGTTCGGAAAGTCATGATGTTGTCGGCCATAGTTAGAGCATCGGCATAGCGAAGGTCGATTTCATTCTGACCAGGGCCGCCCTCATGGTGGCTAAACTCGACGGAAATACCGAGTTGCTCAAGCATCGAAACGGCTCGGCGGCGGAAATCGTGGGCGGTTCCACCAGGCACATTATCGAAGTATCCAGCCTTATCGACCGGAATGGGCCCTTCAGGACCGATGCTCGAAGACTTAAGCAGGTAGAACTCGATTTCAGGGTGAATGTAAAAACTGAAACCCATGTCGCTGGCTTTAGCCAGCGCGCGACGGAGCACGTTTCGAGGGTCGGCTGCAGCCGGTTGGCCATCGGGGGTTTGGATGTCGCAGAACATGCGAGCAGTCGGGTCAATCTCGCCACGCCACGGCAGAATCTGAAAAGTGCTCGGATCTGGACACGCGAGCATGTCGGCTTCATACGTGCGAGCAAGACCTTCGATGGCGCTGCCGTCGAAGCCAATACCTTCGGCAAAAGCGCCTTCGATTTCGGCTGGAGCGATGGCAACAGACTTTAGTGTGCCGGCCACATCGGTGAACCATAGGCGCACAAACTTGACGCTGCGCTCCTCGATTGTGCGCAATACAAAGTCACGTTGCTTGTCCATTGAAGGAATCCTCTCTTTGCCTACTACTAGGCTAATGGTTATGCCAAAAGTTCGCCTTTCGCTGGCCCAAATCAACCCGACTGTGGGTGATATTTCTGCCAACACCGCAGAGATACTGAGCTTTTGCAAGGCGGCAGCCGCAGAGGGCACTGATGTTGTCGTCTTTGGCGAGATGACGATCACTGGGTATCCGATCGAAGACTTGGCAACACGTGAGTCATTTGTGACCAGAGCACACTCGGCTGTAAACGAGTTGGCTCAGAAACTCGTTGAACTGGGTCTTGGCGACCTGATGGTAGTGATCGGGCACCCCGCTCTAGCCTCGCCAGAGGCAAGAAACGGTTGGGCGATTGCCCAAAACTGCGCGAGTGTGATTCTCGGCGGCAAAGTAATTGGCAAATATGCGAAGCACCACCTGCCCAACTATTCGGTTTTCGACGAGTATCGAAATTTCGTACCGGGCAATGAATTGCTGGTCGTCGAGCGGCTCGGGCTAAAGTTTGCCATCGTCATCTGCGAAGACATTTGGCAGACTGGAGGACCCGTTGCTGAAATCTCTAAGCACGATGCCGACGTTACTTTGGTGCTGAACGGTTCACCTTTTGAAGTAGACAAAGATGACCGAAGGTTAGAGCTCGTTCGTGAACTAGCGCTCAAACACTCAACAACAACCGCTTATGTGAATCTGGTGGGCGGTCAGGACGATCTAGTTTTTGACGGCGACAGCATCGTTGTCGACGCATCGGGACAGCTCGTTGGGCGCAGCTATCAATTCGAAGAAGATCTTTTGAGCGTCGACATTGAAGATCGCTCTGTTTCACTATCATCGGCCCATCCCCTGGTCAAAAAGGACGACACCTGGCAGATTTGGAATGCGCTCGTTTTAGGGCTTCGTGACTATGTGAAAAAGAACGGCTTCAAGAGCGTAGTTCTTGGTCTTTCTGGTGGCATAGATTCGGCTGTCTGCGCCGTCATCGCCGCGGATGCAATAGGCGCTGAAAATGTCTATGGCATTTCAATGCCGAGCGTCTATTCAAGCGACCACTCAAAATCTGATGCGCAAGACCTAGCTGAGCGAATCGGCTGTCACTATTACACAGTTCCCATTGAACCGATGGTTGAATCTTTCGAGCAGGAACTTAAGTTCAGCGGGCTTGCCAGCGAAAACCTTCAGGCCCGTGTTCGAGGGGTTGTTCTCATGGGGCTCAGCAACCAGTTTGGGCACTTGACGCTCACCACCGGAAACAAAACAGAACTTGCCGTGGGTTACAGCACGATCTATGGCGACTCAGTGGGTGGATTCGCTCCAATCAAAGATGTCGAAAAGACGCTTGTTTGGGAATTGGCGAAGTGGAGAAACCTTCAGGCTGAAAGCGATGGACAGATCGCCCCAATTCCTGAAAACTCAATCTCGAAGCCACCTTCTGCCGAGCTTCGACCGGGACAAGTGGATCAGGATTCGCTGCCAGAGTATGACGTTCTTGACGCGATTCTAGAAATGTACGTGGGCCAACGTGCTTCTGCAGGCAGCATCGTGGCTGCAGGTTTCGATGCCGAAACCGTGAACCGCATAGCTGCACTGGTTGACCGAGCAGAGTGGAAACGCCGCCAAGGCGCAATAGGTCCAAAAATAACAGGGATGGCCTTTGGCCGTGACCGACGCCTTCCGATTACCAACAAATACAAGGAGTAAAAGTGGCAGCCGATCGTTTGATTTCTTCAGGAGGGCCGTGGGAGGCCGTAATTGGCTACTCCAGAGCCGTTGTAGCCGGTGAATACGTGCACGTATCCGGATCCACCGCAACAGTAGACGGCGTTCTTCAACATGAAGGCGATGCCTATGGACAAACACGCGTCGCCTTCAAAGTAATCGAATCGGCATTAGCTCAAGCTGGTTATGAACTCAAAGACATCGTTCGCACTCGGGTGTATTTGGCGTCAGCCGAGGACATGGACTCGGTGGGTAAAGCCCATGGAGAACTATTCTCAGAAATTCGCCCTGCCGCAACCATGTTGGCTGGCATTCAGTTCATCAATCCAAAGATGCTGGTCGAGATTGAAGTTGACGCCTGGAAGTCTAAGAATTGACCGAAAATTCGCCGAAAACGGTTCGCACGGCAACACTTCTTGATTTCAAGGCGGAGGGTCGCAAAATTGTCTGCCTAACGAGTTACGACGCACTCACTGCGGGAATATTCGACGCGGCTGGCATAGACGTTCTGCTCGTAGGAGACTCGGCTGCAGACAATAGCCTCGGTTACAAGACAACTCTGCCAATCACACTTGATGAAATGATTCCTTTTGGGCGCGCGGTAGCCGCTGCCGCAAAACGTGCGCTGGTTGTGGTGGACCTGCCGTTTGGAACTTACGAAACGTCACCAGCCGACGCGCTGGCCAGCGCCATCCGTGTAATGAAAGAAACCGGTGCAGCGGCTGTAAAGCTTGAAGGTGGCAAACGAAGTTCCGAAGCGATCCGCGCAATTACCGAAGCCGGCATACCAGTCATGGCTCACATTGGTTTCACACCCCAAAGCGTTCACAATCTCGGTGGTTTCAAAGTGCAAGGTCGAGGCGATTCGGCAGACCAACTGATAGCCGACGCACTTGCAGTTGAGGCTGCCGGGGCGTTTGCCGTTGTGCTTGAACTTGTTCCAGCATCTTTGGCCGCCGAAGTCACGACACTACTAAGTATTCCGACAATCGGCATTGGCGCTGGAAACGATACTGACGGGCAAATTCTCGTTTGGACAGACTTCGCTGGGTTGCATCAGGGCAGACCTCGAAAGTTCGTTAGGCAATATGCCTCGCTATTTGAAACTCTCACCAACGCCGCAAAGCAGTATCGCGATGACGTCGTGGCGAAGTCTTTTCCTAACAAGGATGAAGAGTTCTAGTTCTCATCCTCGCTACGAATGGTTGCAGCTCGTTCTGAAATGATTTTTAGGGCTTGGCTTGCCTGTTCCTTTGAAGCAAACGGACCTATACGGCTTACCGAGGCCGACAGTCTCCCAAACTCGACAGTCCCAGTTTTGGTGTTGAACCACCACTCCTCCGGGGTGCCATCTGAAGCGATTTTCTTGTCTGAGGGTGTCATAACGCAAGCCTAATCAAGGGCAAACTAAACTGACAACATGCCGAAAGACGCCGCGGGCCACCTGACACCGGGACGAATTTCTGCTCGGCTAGATGTTCCTCAAGGCATTCCTCGCCCGGAGTACGTTTGGAAGCCGGCACCTGCCCGATTCACTGGTTCAAATGTGAAGAACTCGGATCAGATAGAAAAAATTCGTAGAGCCGGTCGCATAGCCGCGCAGGCGATTGATCTAGCTGGTGCCGCAGCTGTGCCGGGTGTCTCGACAGACCAATTAGACAAAATCGTTCACGAGTTCGTTGTTAGCCAAGGTGCCTACCCAAGCACACTCGGCTACCGGAACTATCCAAAATCCTGCTGCACCTCGATAAACGAGGTAATTTGCCATGGCATTCCAGATGACACGGTTCTCGAAGAGGGCGATATAGTCAACATCGACGTCACCGCATACCTCGACGGGTTTCATGGCGATAGCAACAAAACCTTTGAGGTTGGGCAGGTTAGCGGCCGGGTGCATGACCTCGTGGAGCGCACTAGAGAAGCTCTGCAAAGAGGTATGTCTGTGGTGGCGCCCGGACGCGAGGTGAATGTTATTGGCCGAGCAATCGAGTCTTATGCCAAGAGGTTTGGTTATGGTGTCGTGCGTGACTTCACCGGCCACGGAATCGGCGAAGCGTTTCATTCAGGCCTAATCATCCCGCACTACGACACCAACGTTTATGCCGACGTAATGGAAGTTGGCATGGTTTTCACTATCGAACCGATGCTAACGCTCGGCACACATACCTGGGACATTTGGCAAGACCAATGGACCATCTTGACAAAAGACAAAAGCATCACCGCGCAGTTCGAGCACACGCTGGTCGTCACCGAGACCGGCTTCGACATTTTGACACTGCCATAAACGAAAGCGATCAACTAATGGCAAAAAAGGCTATCGGAATTGACATCGGCGGCACCGGCATTAAAGGAGCGGTTGCCGATGTGAAGGAAGGCTCGCTAATTAGCGAGCGCATTCGAGTGGAAACCCCCGACGGTGGCCGACCAAAAGATATTGCAGCGGCGGTGGCATAACTCATCGATGATCTTGGCTACAGCAAAAACCTGGAGGTTGGAATCTGTTTTCCTGCGGTTGTTCAGCACGGAGTAACCAAGTCGGCTGCCAACATCTCTGAAGAGTGGATTGATCTAGATGCAGACGCACTATTTACTAAGACTCTAAAGCGTCACGTTCATATCTTGAACGACGCCGACGCAGCAGGCGTGGCCGAAGCAAAGTTCGGAGCTGCCAAGAAGGCTAAGGGCTTGACCATTTTGACCACATTGGGAACTGGAATTGGTGTTGCACTGTTGTATGACGGCGAGCTGATTCCTAATGCCGAGCTTGGCCACTTGGAAATTGATGGCGTGGACGCCGAAACCATTGCCTCATTTGCCGCAAAAGAACGCGAGAACCTTGACTGGGCGCAGTGGGCAGCGCGCCTGCAGCGCTATTACAGCGAGATGGAACGACTTTTTTCGCCAGATATGTTCATTGTGGGCGGTGGAGTCAGCAAGCAGTACGCCGATTTCTTGCCGCTTCTCAAGCTAAAAACCAAGATCGTTCCGGCTGAAACGCGCAACAGCGCAGGAATCCTAGGCGCAGCCGCTCTGGCCTATAAGAATCGCGAAGACTAAAAGTATTGGACGGGTCAGCCGATACGCCGGGTTCTGTACTCCTTGCGGAGTGACGATCATCTATCTGGGATTGCCGTTGCCGACAACCTCTAGCGACCTACCCGTTGGCTAGAGCGAGCAGCTCTATTCACCAACTATCTGGTCTTGCTCCTGACGAGGTTTACCTAGCCAATCTGGTCACCCAGACTGCTGGTGGTCTCTTACACCACCGTTTCACCCTTACCGCTTTCGCGGCGGTCTGCTTTCTGTTGCACTTTCTCGCGGGTTTCCCCGAGTGGGTGTTACCCACCATCATGCTCTTTGGAGCCCGGACGTTCCTCGACATTACTGCCGCGATCGTCTGGCCAACCCATCCGAGTCCAGCCTAACCAAAGCCAGCCTAGAGCGGAATAGCTAAAGGTGGTTTGTGTCGTTTACTGTGACAACCTCGGTAGCCTGATCGCCCCACATGCGAATGATGGTCATCGAGCAAGGTGCAATCTGGGTCGCCCAATACGCGGAGACTCCTCCGTCAAACGCGTATCTTGCGAATCCACGAATCGGCATCACATGGCCGACCACCACAACGGTTTTCCCTGCATGTTGGCCAACAATTCTTTTGCGCGCTTGCATGACCCGCTCATCGAACTCTTGGAGACTTTCGCCGTTTGGGGGTGAAACGGTCCATGACCCTCTCCAGGCCTCCCATTGCTGTGGCCACTGCTCGGCCACTTCTTCGTTCGTGTGACCATCCCAGTCGCCAAAGCTTATTTCTGCGATGTCTTCATCTAGCGACACCTCGAGCCCAAGTTGATTTGCGATTATGTTGGCAGTATCAACGGTGCGCTGAATTGGGCTAGAGACTATTGCCGATGGCGGCTTTAGATAGGCATATTGCCCTTCGGTGCCAATCTTTGCCAGAGCTTTGGCTACTTTGTGGGCGTCCTCTCGACCGAGTTCGCTCAAGTGCGGATTCTCTCCCCCACGGCCCGAGATCTTCTTTCCTTCGGTCAACTTTGTTCGACCGTGTCGAACAAGGATGACAGTGGTCAAGGGTGCGTCGACATGACCAGGTGCTCGAACTGAGCTAGGTTTTTCACTATTGAATTCAACAACACTCGGATGCATCGACGTGGTCGTGGTGTCTACAGTTCGGTCAGCTTGTTCATCCATTGCTCGGTTCGCCAACGCGTCTGCTCGGTGGTTTTCTTCACGCGGAATCCACTGGTAAGTTACGTCGAGTCCTGAAGCAATACCTTGAATCTCCATGGCCAGGGCGCGCATGTCGGGATGTTTGATTTTCCAGTTTCCCGACATTTGTTCAATAACGAGCTTGCTGTCCATTCTGACCGATATTTTTGCAGCCGGATTAATTTTGCGCACCTCGACTAGAGCCGCTTTCAAAGCTGTGTATTCAGCTACGTTATTGGTCGCAATTCCGATGAACATCGAAATTTCGCGAAGCACCAAACCAGTCACTTCATCAATCACGACGGCACCCGAGCCTGAAGGACCAGGGTTTCCTCTTGAACCACCGTCGGCTTCGATGCCTAGATGCGAGTAGTTCATCGAATGAGTACCGCTTGACAGTTTGTGCAAGTCGCGATTTCATCTCGCGGCGTTGCGATCACCTCTTCGTAGGCGGCTGACGTAAGAGCGATTCGGCAGGCATTGCAGTCGCGCCCGATTAGTTTGGCTGCCGCGATGCCTCGCGAGGCTTTACGAACGTAGAGTGCCGCCAGGTCTTCGTCTAGTCCGGCGAGTAACTTCGCATGCTCTGCCACCAAAAGCGCTAACCCCGACTGGAGTTTGATCAATTCGCTTGCAGACTCTTGTTCAGCAGACTGAACGGTTGCAGCAGCCTCACTTCTCGTTGCCGATAGAGCCTGAAGTTCGGTACTGGCATTCTCTTTTCGTTCAAGAATTTCCAACTCAACGTCTTCTAGGTTCGAGAGTCTAGATTTCAGGCTGACAAGCTCATGCTGGATGCCTTCGGCATCTTTGTGACTCGAAGAAGACTTCAGGCGGTCGTTGTCTTGCGAGATGCGCTTCTCGACGAGTTCGATGTCGTTTTCTGAGCGACGGAGCTCAGTCTCGATGTTATCTAGCTCGGTTCTTGCCTGCAAAAGACGCTCGCTGGAATGAATGAGAACCTGGCGAAGCTCGGCGATGAGTTTTCCGTCGCGAATGTCCTCAATCTTTGACTCTGTAGCAGAGATTTGCTGATCGAGTTCAGCCAGCCTGAGCACTTGTTCTTGCTGCGTCGCGCTAGCCTTCATCGTTCTCCCTATTGATAACAAATGACCATGGATCGGTCACTACTTCACTAACCATAAACTCTATTTCGCCGTGCGCCTGCTCTAACTGGCGCTTTGCCTGGTCTAACCAAAGCGATTCCGCGGCCCAGTGTGAAATATCTATGAGGGCCATTGGCTGGCCGCTTGTCATTTTTTGTGATGCATCCAAAGTCGGGTGGTGTCTCAAGTCAGAGGTAATAAAAGCGTCCGCGCCCGCTTGAGCGGCAATTTCGATGAATGCGTCACCGGCTCCCCCAACTAGGGCTATTTTTTTTACAAGTAATTCGGGATGCCCTGCCGCGGCGACTCCGCGAGCAGTGAACGGCAAAAGCTCGACCAGTTGCATGGTCAGGTCTTGCAAAGTCATTTCTCTTGCCAGTGAGCCGATTCGACCATGCCCTCTGTTCTGACCCGTTTCTAAGAGAGGAACCACATTTTCTAGTTTCAACTGCTGAGCGATTGTGTCACTAACACCGTTAGCCACGACGTCGGCGTTGGTATGAGCCGAGAACAGCGAAATGCCATCCCTGATCGCCCTTGCGACAACGGGGTGTTTTACTCCATCCCAAGGCAGGGTTTGCCCAGCTCTCAAAAGAAATGGATGATGGCTGAGTACTAGGTTGGCGCCTCGGTGTCGTGCTTCAGCCAGAACAAGTGTCGAGACATCAACGGTAATTAACACCTTTGAGACGGCTGAGTCGTGGCTGACTGAAAACCCTGGAGCATCCCATGAGTCGGCAAAGGCCTTTGGCCAAAGTTGCTCGAACGTCTTGCCTAACTCGCGAACGGTTAGCTTGGAAGTCACTGAGGCAGCTCCACGCCAGCAATTTCACTTCGACGTTCGTCGATTGCTGCAATTTCGAGTTCTTGTTTATGAATCTTGGGAATGCTAGTAACTAGAGTCCAAATAAACGCAATCACAAAAGCCCACACCGACCCGCTGAGGTTGTCGAAGAACAAGATGCTGTCAAGCGGCTTTGCAAGGAAACCAACAAGTGGAATGGATTCGATCTTAGATACGCCTAAACCAAACGCCACGCTGACCAGGAACCCAAAAATTGCCACTATAGAAATGCGCTTGTAGAACGCATAACCCCGCTGAAGCGAAACCTCGTGGAATGGCAGATGGCGCAAAAGTCCCTCGCAGACAAAGATTCCAAGCCAAGCAAAAACCGGCACCATAAGCGCAATCAGAAGCTCGCCAAGAAATGGGAACCAGTCAGTTTGCCAACTTACCAATGTGAGCAAAATGACTGCCAAGCCAAAGGTGATCGCAATCTGCACCCAACGATTTGCAACAAAAAGTGCAGCCAATGGTCTGGACGCAAAATCTAGAAGAAGCGTGGTCAGAACAATTGTGAATATCACAGAAGCAACTAGAAGCAGTTGGGCTAACCACAATGGGAGGCTCAAGAAATAGATTGAGAATGCCGAAAGCTCGAAAGTCAAATGACCGGTGCCTTCGAAAATCACAGCAAATCCAAAAGCGAGAGCTAGAGGCAGGACAAATGACCCGACCACGTTGATGGTCACAGCTGAAGTTTTTTCATTTGATTGACCAGAAGGTGTTCTGTCATACCCGCTAAGCGAGAGCATCGCAAGAAGGGTGAACACCCCAATTAGCAGCATTTGAGAAACATCGAGCGATCCAAACTCAGGTAGGGCTGCACCTGAGGAGCATGCACTGACGACGATCGCTATTGCTGAAACCGCTGAGATGCCGAAAATCCATGACTTTGCCTTCGATGGCAAAAGGGCAGCAATCAGAGCTATGACCAAAACGCCAAGCCCAAATACACCGGACCAAATAATCGCAACTGGCGAAATGGCGGAAGCACTAGGGGCTCCAGCAACGGTGGGCAAGAACACGAAAATAGCAGTTGCCAATGCCACCACGAGCGCAACGACGCGAAAGCCGAAAATAAAGACGGTTGGAACTATGTTTGCAAAGACTCCAAAACTCGCCCGACTCAGAACAACACTGTCTTTCGAACCTTTTCTGAGGATGCTGTCAAAAAGGGTTTGAAAGCCTAGGTTGAGGGCAAATGCCGATCCGGTTCCTACCAAAATAGTTGCAAGGCTGGCCTGATGGGTTGCCGCCCAAAATGCCGCGAAAGAAGGAACGGCTATACCCGCAATATTCAGTTGAGACCAAAGCCGAGTCCAGTCAAAATATTTCCTCGCCCGTTGCGACTTGGCTTTTCCCTTTTTAGTGACATCGGCTGCTATTTCTTCGGAAGCAAAGGCACCGACGGGTTCATGTTCGGATTCCTCGAGTGCCGTGGCATCTTCGTCCGCTGAAAATTCGCTGTTCACTTGCTCGACAATCTGACCCAAAACACCAGTGACCGAAAAGTCATCCTGGTTCGGCAACGTAATGGCATCAGTCGCCTCAGGGGCTCCAAGGGCCAGCAACTCATCAAAAGCAGCTTCTTGGCTAACTGGTGCTGGAATCGGAACAGGGATGATGGGGGCTTCCTCAACTTCGACAATTGAAGGTTCGGCCGATTCAGGTTGCGACGCGGCAACGCTTTGCTGATTTGGAGTCGCAGGGTCAACTGGTGATTCTGTTGGTGCGGCTTGAAGATTTTCAGAAGATTTTGAGAAACGTGGATTTGCCAAAAGAAAGGCCTGCAGGGCCGAATGGGCCTCCTCGGCAGGATTATTCTCCATGTCGCTAATCCAAGCGGTGGCGGCAGTATCGTCTTCGCTTCGCAACTGCGATTCTTGCTCTAGAAGAATCATGGCCGCAATCATGCCGTCAGATTGAGCCTTGGCGGTGGCGAGGGCTTGTTCCAACTCCCAGTCGCTCATCGACTTGGGTACAGGTGGGTTCCAATCGGCATTGTCCATACCGAAATACTACTTTGTGTGCGACTGAAAACCCCGACAGTCAGATGACCAAGACTGTGGGCCCTACCGGGCTCGAACCGATGACATCCACGGTGTAAGCGTGGCGCTCTACCAACTGAGCTAAAGGCCCGCGAGACAGAAACTGCCTGCGACTCATAAACAATAGCGCATTTGAGCGCCTCTTGCTTAAAGTGTGGCCAGAGCCTTGCTGTACTCATCGAGGGAACGAGCCTGGCCAGGTGCCGTGATGAACTTGGCGACCAGGTCACCATCCTTGTTGATCACAAAAGTAGCTCGGTTTGAAATACCTGCTTCTTCGATGAACACCCCGTATGACTTGGCTACTGCACCGTGTGGCCAGAAGTCGGCAAGCACGTTGAATTCGTAACCTTCAGACTCAGCAAACTTCTTCTGCACAAACTTGCTGTCAACGCTAATTGCCAAAAGCTCGACGTCAGCCGAAGCGAATTGGGCGAAGTTATCGCGAAGTTCGCAAAGTTCTCCGGTGCAAATACCTGAGAAAGACAGTGGGTAGAAAACGATGACAACGTTCTTCTTGCCCCTGAAGTCACTTAGCTTCACATCAGCTCCGAATTGATTTACCAGAGTGAAGTCTGGAGCAGAATCTCCGATGATTAGTGACATTTTGGTCCTTTCAAAAAAGTCTTGGAATGAGAACTCCAACACGCTTAGTCAAGATTAACTTCCCCGAGACGAATAAACTCTTTAGAGGCTTTACCAAAGCCTCACGAAATTCTTTGTCCTCCCCCACGAAAGGGAATGCCAGTGTCTCTCAACAACAACGATCCTTACTCTGTGAATAAACCAGACCAGGACCCCGAAGAGACATCTGAGTGGCTCGAGTCGCTCGATGCCGTTGCCAAAGTTCAAGGACGCGAACGCGCCCGCGAAATCATGCAAAACCTTTTGCGTCGCGCACACGAACTTCAACTCAACGTTCCGATGGTTCAGACCACCGACTACATAAACACAATCCCAACCGAATCGGAACCGGAATTTCCGGGGGACGAAGCGATTGAACGCACCTACCGCGCATGGATGCGCTGGAACGCCGCAATGCTTGTTCACCGAGCGCAGCGCCCCGGAATCGGTGTCGGCGGGCACATCTCAACGTTTGCATCATCGGCGTCACTTTATGAAGTGGGCTTCAACCACTTTTTCAAAGGGCAAGACCACATTTCTGGCGGTGACCAGATTTTTATCCAAGGCCACGCATCACCAGGTCCTTACTCGCGTGCTTTCTTGGAAGGTCGCCTAAGCGCTGACCAGCTTGACGGCTTCAGACAGGAGCGTTCACACGCTGGTGGCGGTCTGTCTTCTTACCCTCACCCTCGCTTGATGCCTGATTTCTGGCAGTTCCCAACAGTTTCGATGGGTATCGGTCCAATAAATGCGATTTATCAGGCGCAGTTCAACCGTTACCTGACTGGCCGTGGATTCAAAGATGCCTCGCAGCAGCACGTTTGGGCTTTCTTGGGCGATGGAGAACTGGACGAAGTCGAATCACGTGGTGCGCTTCAACTGGCAGCCAATGATGGTCTGGATAACCTCACGTTTGTCGTCAACTGCAACCTGCAGCGCCTGGACGGACCGGTTCGCGGCAATGGCAAGATCGTCCAAGAACTCGAATCTTTCTTTAGAGGCGCTGGCTGGAACGTTATCAAGGTCATCTGGGGTCGCGAGTGGGATGACCTGCTTCGTCGAGACACCGAAGGAGCGCTCGTCGACTTGATGAACAACACTCCTGATGGTGACTTCCAGACCTACAAGACCGAAGACGGCGCATTTGTTCGCGAAAACTTCTTTGGCAGAGACCCTCGAACTGCGGCACTAGTCGCCGACATGACAGATGAACAGGTTTGGGGACTAAAGCGCGGTGGACACGACTATCGCAAGGTTTATGCGGCATACAAAGCTGCTCTAGAGCACAAGGGGCAGCCAACTGTCATCTTGGCCAAGACAATCAAGGGCTACGGCCTTGGCAAGTCATTTGAGGGTCGAAACGCAACTCACCAAATGAAGAAACTCACCTTGGAAAACCTAAAGGCATTCCGCGACGAAATGCGCATCCCAATTTCAGACGCAGTGCTAGAAGAGAACCCATACCAACCACCGTATTTCCACCCAGGACAAGACGCTCCTGAGATTCAGTACATGCACGAACGTCGCCGCGAGCTTGGCGGATACCTTCCGGAACGACGTTCAAAATATGTCTCGTTCTCATTGCCTGAGGACAAGGTCTATGACATCGCCAAGGCCGGTTCAGGCAACCAAGAAGTCGCCACCACAATGGCCTTCGTCCGCTTGATGAAAGACCTTCTGCGCGCGCCAGACTTTGGTCAGCGCATTGTGCCGATCATCCCAGACGAGGCCCGTACCTTCGGTATGGACGCCTTCTTCCCGACGGCCAAAATTTATAACCCGAAGGGCCAGCACTACATCTCGGTTGACCGAGACCTGTTGTTGTCTTACAAGGAGTCGGAAGCCGGGCAGATTCTTCACACCGGCATCAACGAAGCAGGTTCGATTGCAGCGTTCACGGCAGCAGCTACCTCGTACGCGACTCAGGGTCAGCCGATGATTCCGATGTATGTCTTCTATTCCATGTTCGGATTCCAGCGCACCGCAGACAGTATTTGGGCGGCTGCAGACCAGATGAGCCGTGGTTTCATGATCGGCGCAACTGCCGGAAGAACCACGCTAACTGGTGAGGGACTTCAGCACGCAGATGGCCACTCGCCAGTCTTGGCATCCACCAACGCGGCGGTCATTTCGTACGACCCTGCTTACGGGTATGAAATCGGTCACATCGTTCGATCTGGAATTGAGCGCATGTATGGCGGAAACCATCCAGACCCGAACGTAATTTATTACTTGACCGTTTACAACGAGCCTTATGTGCAACCGGCGCAACCAGAAAACGTTGATGTCGATGGAATCATCCGTGGCATTCACAAACTGAGCACCAATGATGCCCAGGGGCACAAGGCAAACATCTTGGCATCGGGAGTTGCCGTTCCATGGGCCTATGAGGCACAAAAGTTGTTGCAAGACGACTGGGGAGTTTCGGCCGATGTTTGGTCTGTAACTTCTTGGACCGAGCTTCGTCGCGACGGTCTGGCACATGATGAAGCCGTGTTCCTGAGCCCTGGAGTCAACTTCCAAAAGCCCTATGTAACACAGAAGCTTGAGTCTTCGGTTGGGCCTTACTTGGGTGTCAGCGACTACATGCACGCTGTTCCAGACATGATTCGACCATGGGTGCCGGGCGACTACGCCACACTTGGAGCCGAAGGTTTTGGTTTTAGTGACACCCGCGCAGCCGCACGACGTGCCTTCAAGATCGACGGGCCATCGATTGTGGTTCGAGTCTTGGAACAGCTCGTTGCTCGCGGTGAGATGGATCCGAATGCTCCAGCTCAAGCTATCGAGCGTTACCGACTTCACGATGTAACCGCTGGAACCAGTGGCTCAGCCGGTGGCGAAGCCTAAAACCGCAACCCTTGACTGGTTGCGCTCAATCTCGGGAGAGTTAGCCACAGCAACGCTAAAGCGTCTGGACGAAACTCTTCCTTGGTACCGAGACATGCCTCCTGCGCGCAGGTCGGCAGTCGGATTGGTGGCGCAGGCAGGAATCCAGTCTTTTGTGGCCTGGTTCGAAGATCCAAAGTCTCAGCCGTGGGTTGCTGCCGACGTCTTTGGCATCGCTCCGCGTGAGCTACTTCGTTCGATTTCACTTCAAGAGACGCTTCAACTTATTCGAGTTGTTGTTCAAGTGGTAGAAGAGCGCGTAGTAGCAGAAGACTCATCTATGCGAGAGGCCGTTCTACTTTATTCTCGCGAGATTGCTTTTTCGGCCGCCGATGTTTATGCCAAAGCGGCAGAGGCCCGCGGGCTATGGGACGCACGACTCGAAGCGCTGGTCGTCGATTCAATAATTTCGGGCGAACAAGAGGAAGAACTGTCGTCGAGAATTGCTGCATTGGGCTGGCGCGCTCAAGGCGCAGTTGCTGTGATCATCGGCCCGAGCCAAACTCCTTTTGACCAGGATGCCTTGCGCAGAACCGCGCGTAAGCATCATTGTGACGTTCTGGTAGGTGTTCAAGGAAACCGGGTACTGGTTGTTATTGGAAGAGTTCCTTCAACCGAAGAACTGGAGTCGAACAATGTCCGCTACTTTGACGTACTTCAAGATTTTGAACAATTTTTCGGACCAGGCACTGTAGTTCTAGGTCCAGAGGTATCCTCGATTGCTGCTGGAAATGTATCTGCCAAAGCGGCTCTCTCAGCTTTCTCTGTCATACGCTCACTAAGTAAGCCTCCGCGCATTATTGCGGCGGACGAACTGCTAGCCGAGCGTGCCCTGGCAGGCGACAGCTTGGCTAAAGCTTCACTTGTTGACAAGGTTTATCGACCTCTTTCAAAGCACTCCCCCGAGTTGCTTCAGACACTTGTGAGTTACCTAGACAACGGGCGTTCACTTGAACAGACCGCGAGAGACATGTTTGTTCACTCGAACACGGTGCGGTACCGACTCAAGCGCATTTCAGAGATTCTTGGCTGGGACCCAACCGGTGCAAGAGAGGCATTTGTGCTTCAGGTCGCCGTGGTTCTAGGGTCGATGTCCAGCTCTATAAACAGGCAGAAAGGTAAACTTGAATAATGCTGATAGTTGCCTGCCCTGGACAGGGTTCACAGACTCCTGGTTTTCTTTCGCCTTGGCTTGAAATTCCAAGCTTTGCCACCCGAATCGCCGAAATGTCCGAGGCAATCTCGGTAGATCTTGCAAAGCACGGCACCGCAAGCGACGCCGACACGATTCGCGACACGGCAATCGCTCAGCCCCTCATTGTCGCTGCAAGCATTGCCACAGCGCTCGAACTCGGACACGGCTTCGCCGGAACTGCTGGACACTCGGTTGGCGAGGTGGCGGCAGCTGCCGTTGCCGGGATTCTTTCGCCTGAGCAGGCCATCAAACTTGTAAAGAAGCGCGGCGACGAAATGGCTTCAGCCGCAGCAATCGAGAAGACCAGCATGGCTGCAGTCTTGGGCGGTGACGAACAAACTGTTCTAGCCCGCCTAGTCGAGCTCGGTTTGCATCCGGCAAACTTCAACGGCAGCGGGCAAATCGTTGCTGCTGGCTCAGCCGATGGTATTGCAGCTTTAGTTGCAGAGGGTCCAGCAGGTTCAAGGGTTATTCCACTTCAAGTTGCCGGCGCCTTTCACACCGATTACATGCAACCGGCAGTGGCTGCCTTGGCTGAATATGCCGCCGAAGTTTCTGCGAGCAATCCAACATCCCGTATTTGGTCAAATCAACGCGGTCAAGAAGTAACTTCAGGTCAGGAGTTCTTGGAGCTGATCGTTGGCCAAGTTGCAAACCCGGTTCGCTGGGATTTGACCATGCAATCACTGGTTAGCGCCGGAACCACAGCTCTGATTGAAGTGGCGCCAGCCGGAACTCTGACCGGTCTCGCCAAACGATCGATGCCAGGCGTCGAACTCCTCGCTCTAAAAAACCCAGACCAACTAGACGCAGCCAAAGAACTTCTTAAGAACCACGCCTAAGCAAAGAGGAATCATGACCAAGCCAACACTCAAGCAATATGAACTCAATAAGTTCTCTCGCATCTATTCGCTTGGTGCGGCTCGCGGCGAACTCATTGTCACCAACGATGACGTTGCCGGTCCGATCGACTCGAGCGACGAGTGGATTCGCCAGCGCACCGGAATCATCACGCGTCGTCGTGCCGGCAAAGACACCAGCATGATGGACCTAGCCGTTGCCGCCGCAAACGAGGCTATATCCAACGCAAAGATTGACCCTAAAGAAATCGGCGCCGTAGTTTTTAGCACTATCACTCACCCATACCTGACTCCATCGGCTGCTACATTGCTGGCCGAAAAGGTTGGCGCAAACCCGGCCGCAGCCTATGACGTTTCGGCGGCTTGCGCCGGATACTGCTACGGCATTGCCCAGGCCGACGCGCTTGTGCGTTCTGGAGTAGCGAAGTTTGTGTTGGTCGTCGCCGCTGAAAAGCTGAGCGACATCATCGACCCAACCGACCGCAGCATCTCGTTTTTGCTTGGCGACGGTGCAGGCGCAGCCATCGTAGGCCCCTCAGACGAACCTGGCATCAGCCCGACCGTTTGGGGTTCGGATGGCTCACACTGGGATGCCGTCAGCATGACTGGAAGCCTGCTGGAATTCAGAGATGGCACAACCGATTGGCCAACCCTTCGCCAGGAAGGCCAGACCGTTTTTCGTTGGGCAGTTTGGGAAATGGCGAAAGTTGCCAAGAAGGCGCTAGAGGTAGCGGGAATCGAAGCGAAAGATTTGTCAGCGCTGGTAACCCACCAGGCCAACATTCGCATCATCGACGAAATGGTGAAGCAACTCGAGCTGCCCGAAACGGTAGCCGTGGCTAGAGACATTATCAACACAGGCAACACCAGTGCAGCCAGTGTTCCGCTTGCAATGCACGAACTTCTTCGCACGGGCGAGGTGAAATCGGGTGGGTACGCACTTGAAATTGGTTTCGGCGCAGGTCTTGCCTTCGCCGCTCAAGTGGTCGTTCTGCCCTAAAATCAATACTGGTAATTCAACAAAAGGAGAAACCCCATGGCACTATCGCAGGCAGACGTTCTTGCAGGTCTTGCAGAGATCGTCAACGAAGAGACCGGCATCGCCGCTTCAGACGTTCAGCTGGACAAGCACTTCACCAACGACCTAGACATCGACTCGATTTCGATGATGACCATCGTTGTGAACTGCGAAGACAAGTTTGGCGTGAAGATTCCTGACGAAGAGGTAAAGAACCTCGAGACTGTTGGCGACGCCGTCAACTTCATCGTTAGCGCTTCCTAGTCGAAAACCAGTCTCTAGATGACTAAGAAACTCGTTGTCACCGGAGTGGGCGCTACTACGCCCCTCGGTGGTGACGTTGCCAGCACCTGGAAAGCTTTGCTCGAAGGCAAGTCTGGTATTTCTACTCTCGATAAAGACTGGATCGAGAAATACGAAGTACCGGTCACATTTGCGGGTCAAGCCGCCGTGCCGGCATCGGAGGTACTAACACTTCAAGAGACCAAGCGTCTCGACCCTTCAAGCCAGTTTGCTTTGATTGCAGCGCGCGAAGCGTGGGCAGATGCGGGTAGCCCCGAAGTTTCACCAGAAAGGCTCTCAGTCGAGTTCTCAACCGGAATCGGCGGAGTTTGGACGCTGCTAGATGCTTTTGACACTCTCAAAGAGCGTGGCCCTCGTCGAGTGTTGCCAATGACGGTACCAATGCTTATGCCTAACGGACCTGCAGCGGCCGTAGGTATGGAGTTCGCGGCAAGAGGCGGAGTTAGAACCTCTGTTTCGGCATGTGCGTCGTCAACCGAAGCCATTGCAAACGCGATTACTCGTCTTCAAAGTGGCGAAATCGATGTAGTCATTGCAGGTGGATGTGAAGCCGCAATCCACCCACTGCCGGTCTCTGCATTTGCGGCGATGCACGCGCTATCGAAGCGAAATGATGAGCCAGAGAAGGCATCGCGCCCCTATGACGTCAACCGTGACGGTTTCGTAATGGGCGAAGGCGGTGCAGCTTTGATCATTGAAACCGAAGAGCACGCCAAGGCTCGCGGGGCAAGAATTTATGCAGAACTTGCTGGTGGAGCAGTAACATCAGACGCTTATCACATCACCGCTCCAGACCCGGCGGGGTCGGGTGCCGCTAGAGCGATGCTCTCAACGCTCGAGCAAGCGGGAGCAACAATCGCAGACGTTGTCCACATTAACGCGCACGCAACCTCAACCCCGGTCGGTGACATCGCAGAGTACAACGCACTTAGGCGAGTATTTGGCGATCACCTAGACAACATTGCCGTTACGGCGACAAAGTCTTCGACCGGTCATCTTCTGGGTGGAGCCGGCGCTGTAGAGGCGATATTTACTGTTTTGGCGATTCACGAGCGTGTTGTTCCGCCGACCATCAACCTCGACAACCCAGATCCTGAAATCAAACTAGATGTAGTCACGACACCACGAAAGCTTGCAGAAGGCCCGATACTGGCAATCAGCAACTCTTTTGGTTTCGGCGGGCACAATGCCGTTGTGGCTTTCCGCAGCTACGAGGGCTAACCCACTCGAGGCAGCCGCATTCTTTGCGACATCTTTTGCTCTCTCAGTTCTTCGAATTCATCATCCCAATCGGACAGCATTAACTTTCTAAGCCTTCGCTCTAATTTCAGAACATTGTCTGAACAGTCTCGAACAAGTGCCGTCAGCTGGGACTCACCAATTAGATGATTGCCTGAAGCATCGATTTGCACACTCCCCAAACCCAGAACGGGCGACCACACCCATCTCTCACCGGTGAAATCTCGGTTTGGCAACAAGGTCATTTCGAACCTGAGCTGTGAGACTTTGGCCAACGAATCTAATAGTGCCATTGCTTTGCTGTACTCGATGGATAGTTCGACGGTTGCGGTGCTAACTTGCCCAACCTCTTGCCAGAACGGCGGTGTTAGACCGAATTCGGCTAGTCGATCGTCAACTTCTGCCCTAGATAGCGTGAAACAGGCGTGCACAACGAGCACACCATCTAAGTGTTGAGTCAACGCACACACCTCCTTCGATCCGGTACGTCTTCCCCTACGACCAAATCCACGATGTGTGAGCATTTAGATTACGCCCGTGCAGAAACTCTGTCAAAGCCTTGTATCTTGGTTTACGAAGGAGTTTCTGTGGCAAAACTATATTTCCGACATGGCGCAATGAACTCGGGCAAGAGCACTGCACTATTGCAGGTAGCTCACAACTACGAAGAACGTGGTCAGTCTGTCATCCTTGCAAAACCAAACACCGACAGCAAAGGCGAGGATGCTGTTGTCTCGAGGCTAGGAGTTGAGAGACCAGTGGACCTCTTGGTGGCTCCAGAGGACAACCTGCGTGCAGTTTTCACTCGCCTCGTGTCAGAACGTTCCGAGCGCACGAGTTCAAGAATCGCCTGTCTGCTAATCGATGAGGCTCAGTTTCTGACACGCGAACAGGTCAACCAAGCCTTCGAAATTGCCGTGCTCGATGACGTTCCAGTTCTTGGTTATGGAATACGCACAGATTTTCAAACTCGGGGCTTTCCTGGTTCCATTCGCCTGCTTGAGATTGCGCACAGCTTGGAAGAGTTGAAAACAATTTGTCGTTGCGGCAAAAAAGCCATGTTTAATGCTCGCAAAGCCGGCGGACGGTTCATTTTCAAGGGCGACCAAGTAGCGATCGACGGCGATGCAGTGACTTATGAATCACTTTGCCCAAGCTGCTATTTCAAGGAATGTGAAAAGGTTGGCGCGGACCCGCTATAAAAACGCAGTCGTGTGGACTGGGTTCGGCAATCCCTTGGCCGATGTGCTGACAATTGGCGACGACCGAATCATCTCAAACGATTCCGAAGTTGATTTTGAAATTGATTGCGGTGGCAGGGCAATATTGCCGGCATTTATCGACGGGCACAGCCATCCGAGCATTGTCGCAAAATCATCTCTGGGGCCAGACGTAACCCACTGTAAGTCGATTGGCGAAGTGGTCGAATGCGTCTCGAATTGGATTGCCGCCAACCCGAGTGCAAAATGGGCCGTCGGAGGCTCCTACGACCGTTCTATGGCACCTGGCGGGTTGTTTCGAGCCAAGTGGCTTGACGATGCATCCTTGACCGTACCCATCGTTTTGCATGCAAGCGATCAACACACGATTTGGGTAAACACCGCTGCTCTAACCAAGGTTGAGCTTCCAGATAGCCTGCCGCCAGGCGTTGAGATAGGCGAAGATGGGCGTCCAACTGGAATGTTCTTCGAATCCGAGGCCAAAAATCTGATCCTTGATGCTGTGCCTGCTCAACAAGAGGCTGAACTTGTGGCATCGGTCGAAAGACAACTGGAGCATTTGCTCAGCTTGGGCGTAATAGCAACACTTGACGCATGGGGCGATGACTCGAGTGAGAGTATTTTTGATCAAGTCCGCTCCCCCGTGCGCATGGAACGCGCAATCGCCATCCATCCAGGCAAGTGGCGAAGTCTAAGTTCGGTTCGTACCGCAAAGTTTTTTGTTGATGGCGTTCTAGGCGCTAAAACTGCACTGGTGACCGAGCCATACGTCACCGATCATTCTCACGGAAATTCATTCTGGGATATGTCAGAACTGCTTGAGGCGCTAACTCATTTCAATGAGCTCGGATGCCGATTGCACTTGCATGCCATTGGCGACGGCGGAGTTCAGATTGTTATCGACGAACTAAGGACCTTGGGCTCGACAAAATATCCCGCAACAATAGCCCATGCCGAACTCTTGCTAGATGACCAGATCACCGCCTTGTCTGAGCTATCGGTATTTGTCTGTGCCCAACCACTCTGGGCTAGAGTCGACTCGCTTTCGGTGGGGGCCTTAGAAAACCTCGGAACATTGCGATCATCCAAGCTTTACCGTCACAAAGACCTTCTTAACGCAAATGGTTTGCTCAGCTTCGGAAGCGACTGGCCGGTTTCAAGCCCGAACCCACTGCTTGGTTTATTCACGGCCATTTATCGATGCGAGCCCGGGTCAGAGGCAACATTAAACATCGATCAGTCGATATCTATTCACGAAGCCATTCGGGCTTACACCGAAACCCCCGCAAGGCAACTTGGGTTTGAACGAGTTGGAAGGCTAGAAATTGGCTACAGTGCCGATTTTGTCATGCTCAGCGGAAATCCATTCATCGATAACGGCAAGTCGCTACCTAGCCTTTTTGTCGATCAAACGATAAGCGGCGGGCAAACACTGTTCACCCGCCGCTAAATCTCGCTTTTTTACTTGTGCAGAACCAAGGTTGATCGGGCAGGCACTGAAACACTCTTGCCTTTGAACTTGGTTAGCGTCGTGACGCCAGCCTTGTCGTCCTTGACCACGACGTACCAAGTTGTGCTAACTGGCAGTGTGATCGTTTTTGCAACGGTGGCTGGGTTGTGTGACACCACGATCGTTGACCAAGAGTCGCCAACTGCAGCACCGTTTAGTGAGTAGGTGATTACTCCTGTTGCGTTCTCGGCCGAGATCTTTAGATCAGCTCGAACATCGGCCGTAGTGGCCATACGGAAGGCGGGGTGCGCCTTTCGGAGTGCCAGCAGACCCGTGTAGTACTTCAGAGTCGTCGAGTACGTGTCGAGCTGCTTGTAACGCAACATGTTCACGAGGTCACCTGAAGAGTATGAGTTGTCATCACCGTTCTTGGTGCGCTCCCACTCCTGGCCAGCCTGCATAAATGGCATACCCTGAGCCAACAGGTCGATAGACCCAGCGAATCGCTGAAGTCGCGAACGAACGGTTTGGCTTCCGCCGACAGACGCCGAAATCTTGTCTGCCAGAGTGAGATTGTCGTGAGCTTCGATGTAGTTGACCGACTGGCCTGGATCGTTTGTTGTCCAGTTAGGGCTCACCAATGCGCTGTAGGCAACATTTCCGGTGATGCCAGCAAGAACATCGTTGCGACGACCTGAGTTGCCGGTCGCCCAACCCTTCTCAGAGGCACTAAAGACCGAACCCTTGATTCCATCGCGGATTTGGTCATTGAACGCAGCGATTCCATCGAGGTTGCCAATGTTCACCTGCGAGGCGCGCTGTGCCTCAGGAAGTCCGCCCATGTTCCAGCCTTCGCCAAGAACGATGATGGTTGGATCAACCGTGTCTAGTGCGTCGCGAACCTGCTGCATGGTAGTCACATCGAGGATGCCCATTAGGTCGAAACGGAAGCCATCGAGGTGGTACTGGCTGGCCCAGTATTTAACGGAATCAACAATAAACTTGCGCACCATCGGGCGTTCAGATGCTGTTTCGTTTCCACATCCGGTTCCATTTAGCAAGGTTCCAGTGTCGTCACGACGGAAGAAATAACCTGGAGTGATCTGCTCCATCGAGAAACTGCTTGCGTTTGCAACGTGGTTATAAACAACGTCCATGATTACTCGAAGACCTTGGTCGTGCAGGTTTTGAACTGCTGCCTTCAGGTCAGTGATGCGAGAAGTTGGGTTGGCTGGGTCAGAGGCATAAGCGCCTTCTGGCACGTTGTAGTTTTGCGGGTCATAACCCCAGTTGAAGGTCGGCGCAGCTTCGTCACCACCAGACGCGTAGTCATAAATCGGCAACAACTGAACATGGGTAACACCCAGAGCCTTGATCGCCGCAACACCGGTCTTGACGGTGTGATTGGTTATAACTTTCTTCTTGGTCTTCGGATTAGTTGAAGTCGTTGACCACGTGTAACTGGTGTTGTTGTCAGTAAAGGCCTTGAACTTGCCTCGGTCTGCAGCTGGAATGCCGCTTGAAACATCCTTGGAGAAGTCGCGGACGTGCACCTCGTAGATTGATGCATCGACATTGCGTCCACTGAAAGTCGGTTTGTCGGTGGTCCAACGTGATGGGTCGGTGCCAGGAAGGTCAACTACTACGCCACGCCCACCGTTGATTACAACTGCGTGAGCGTAAGGGTCAGTTGCGATAACAGTTTCACCGTTTCTGGTTACTTGGTAGTTGTAGATCAGGCCCTTCTGATCTCCGCTAACCGAAAGCGTCCAGGTGCCGTTCTCGGCGCGAGTCATCGGAGTGATTGTTGCCTGAGCGGCTGGCTGCGTGGCCGAGCTGTAACTGACTAGGTTTACGGCTGAGGCAATTGGCGCCCAAACACGGAAGTCGGTCTGCCCAGCACTGTACGTAGCACCTAGGTCGTTGCCGGTATAGGTGTATAAGGAGTTGAAACCTGAACTGTTCATGACATTTCCGACAGAAACAGGGAACGAACCAAATGTGTGGTCAGCATCGGCACCAGTTTGCGTGAGCGTGTAACTAGTTCCGAATGGAATATCCGCTGTGGTTGTGATGGTGACCGATGAAGCTGAAGATTGGGTTCCGATAATCGGTGTAACGCTCGCTATTTCTAGGCCACCGTCAAGGCTGAATCCGCCGTTGGGTCTCGCTGTTAGGTCGAGGTTTTGGTTCAAATAGACAGTTATTTTGTTTAGATCGTCGATGGCAGCAAAAGTTATCTTCGGGGTTGGCGCGGCAACATTTTGTTCAGTCGTATAAATGGTGCAATCGCCTTGGATGATCCAAATTTCAGCGTTTCCAGCATTATCTGGTGAAAGAAATCTGTCACCGTTGCTGGTTGGACCACAGGTGGTTCCTTCTTTCGAAACCCAGGCACCCTTGCGGATAATCCAACCTAGGTCTTTGAAACCGGTCATACCAGTGATATCCGCCGTAGAAATGGCACCAAACGAGTCGTTGCCCGAGAAGGCAAACCCGGCTGCGGCAACTTCTTTGTCGCCAGCGCCATCCATGTTTTTCCAGTAGTAGACATTCCACGTTGCGTAGTCGGCGTTGGTGCGGTTGTAGTGAACAATAACGTGCACAGAATCAGGAAATGCGAGAGCCGGCGATTGCCCGCCCGTAATTCCTGCTACGAGGATGCCGACTGAAAGCAATCCACCGAAAATTTTGCGAAGCAACTTGGTCATGAAATGAAACTCCCTGATGATTTAGTTACTTTAAACCTAGGCGTCGGCTCTTGATTCAGCCTCCGTCTTGGCGTTGTCAGGGGCTTGATGTTACTCAAATGTGATAAACCTTGCCTGCGAAATACAGGCGGCTGGCTTCAATAAATCGGGAAATGGTAGGGAGTACGGGACTTGAACCCGTGACCGACGGATTATGAGTCCGCTGCTCTAACCGGCTGAGCTAACTCCCCCAGTTCTAATAGCCTATCGGTCGTGGCGCCTGAACCGTTCCAGCGCCTTGGCGAAGGTCTTTTCAACGTTTTTTCTGGCCTTGGCACTGCGAGTTGCAACTTCAAAACCGATTTCTTCGAACCGCTCCACAACCTCACCCCTAGCATCGGAAAGGCGCTCTAAAACGCCATCTCGCAGCCCCTGTGCAGCCTCACGGAAGTTCTTGGCTGCAGCCCGCAGAGATTCGACCTGCACCTGATTCTCGCCGATAGGCGAGGTGTAGTCCGCAAGATTGTCATCGGTCGAAGGCAAACCAGTAGTCTCACCGCGATAGACCTGTTCAAAGATGTCTAGCGTGCGATCGATGTCGTGGCTCTTAATGAGGTGCAAAGAATTATTTGCCCATCGATCCAACTGAGTTTGTGTCGCCTCGAAAACCTGGGTCAATCTGGCTGTCAAGGTCTTGACATCTTCTGGCTCGAAAAGAAATCCATTTTCGCCATCGTGAACCAAATGCGGAAGCGCTGCTGCATTTGCACCAATAACCGGCCTGCCACTCGCCATTGCCTCCATGGTGGCAATTGACTGAAGCTCAGCGATTGACGGCATGACGAAAACTGTCGCACGCTCATAGGCCTCGCGAAGTTCTTGCTCGGTAACGTGACCCTTAAAGATGACTCGGTCTCTAATCTTCAACTCGTCGGCCCAGCGTTCCAGATTCTCCCGCTCGCCGCCATCGCCTACCAATTCGAGGACCGCATCGAGCTGCTTAGGCAAAGCAGCGAATGCTTCAATGAGAACGTGGATGTGTTTCTCATAGTCGAGACGACCCACAAAAAGGGCCCTTGGGGAGGCATTTGAAACTCTAGAAGCATGAGCAAACTGTTTGGCGTCAATACCGCAAGAGATTGCAATGACGCCGGTGATGTCCGTGTGAGCCTCAAGAATCTCGGCGGCTTTGCGAGTTGGAGTAGTGATGATCGAGGCTCGCTTGAGAATCTTCGCTGCATCTGCCCAGGCCCACTTCATGGCTAGCTTTTCGGCAAACTTTGGAATGAGTACCGAGTAACGAATCAAATTCTCAGGCATGGTGTGATTCGTTGCAATCAATCTGATGCCCTGCTTTAAAGCGCTCTTAGAAAGGTACCTTCCGACCACGACGTGAGACTGAATGTGGACCACATCGGGCTTGATTACTTCCAAGAGATGATCTGCTCGGCTTTGCAACGTGAAAGGCCAAACAAACCGAAGAGTTTTATGCTGAGGAAGGCGATAGGACTTGAGCCGGTGAACAACGATAGGAACACCATTGTGAACTTCGCGATATGTTCCGTACCCTTTGTTGACCGACGGTGCAATGATGTGCAGTTCGTGCCCGCGTGCGGCTAATCCGGATGCGAGCCTTTCGGCAAATCTCGCAGCACCGTTGATGTCCGGTGGAAAAGTATCGCAGCCCAGAACGACCACCAGTGGTTTGGTTGCCTTAGCCATGGTCTTCCACCAACTCAGGGTGAACCTTTGACAGCGTCCAAACGCCGATCACAGCAACGATTGCAGAACTAATAAAAATCAGCAGAGTTATCGGATTTGCTTGTTGAGCTTCACCCAAAATTACGATTCCCAGACAAACGGCAACCATTGGGTCAACCACGGTTAGGCCCGCAATCACAAGATCGGGTGGTCCTGATGCATAGGCGTTCTGAACGAACCAACCGCCTAGTAAAACTGCGCAGGCCGTGATGACGGCACAAACCAAGGTAAGCAAAGAGAAATCGCCCTGAATGATTCTTTGGACCACAGCTTTTATGAGCGAGGCGACAAATCCGTAGAGCACGCCGGCACCCAAGATGAAGCTGATCGCTTTGGCTTTTTTGCCTATGGTGAAGAACAAAACCGAGAAAACCGCGACAATCACCGAAAGCACGATGAGAATCTGCCAAAGATTTGAGTCGTCAAGTTTGACCTCAGCTGCCACGGAGCTGGCCACACTTACAAAAGCAGCAATACCGAACGTGCACAGGGAGATTGCAATCCAAGTTGCACGGTTTATCGAAGTCTTGGTCGCTCTGGCGTTCAAGAGCGAGGTGATCACCAACGCGATTCCACCGAGCGGCTGCACAACGATAAGTGGCGCAAGGGTCAACGCACTTATTTGCAGAACGGCACCACCAGCAAGAAGAGACATTCCGGTTAGCCAACGGGGCTTGGCAAACAGACTTAGAACCTGACGCAATCCAACCTTGGTCTTGTCTTCGTCGGTTTTCTTTACAACGGAATCATTTTGAAACTGTGCGCCGAAAGCAAGAGCGACAGCCGCCAGCAATGACAAGCAAATGGCTAGCGCGCGCAACATTCGAGGTCCTGAATGGTCAACATTAGGTCTCTAGCCTACCGAACGGGTGTCATTTGGGCCTGAACCTGTAAATTTGTTTCATGCCTATAAGACCAATCACCATCACCGGAGAACCTGTACTTCACCACCCAGCCGAAGAGGTGACCGTATTTGATGATGAGCTTCGTCAGCTTGTAGCCGACATGTTCGAAACGATGGACGAGGCGCCAGGTGTTGGCCTTGCAGCAACTCAAGTTGGAGTCGGCAAGCGAGTATTTGTCTATGACTATCCCGATGACGACGATAACGAGCGTCGAGGTGTAATCATCAACCCTGTTTTAGAAATTGGCCCCATAGAAGAGGGTGAAGCAGACTGGGACACTGAGCTTGAAGGATGCCTTTCGGTGCCTGGCGAGCGTTTTCCGATTAAGCGTGCAGACTGGGCAAAAGTCTCTGGCGTGGACCTAGATAAGAACCCTATTTCGATAGAGGCAACCGGTTGGTTTGCAAGGATTTTTCAGCACGAATTTGATCACCTCGAAGGCAAGCTCTATGTCAACAAACTGGCTGAACCTCACTTCACAGCGGCAAAGTCGGTTATCGCGGAACGAGGTTGGGGTGTTCCAAACAAGACTTGGTTGCCTGGAGTAGACAATCTGGAAGACTGAATTACCAGCCCAGAAAATAACGGCAAGCCGCTGCCACCAGCGCAGCCACAGTGACCATGACTACAAAGGGCACCTTAAGTACATTCAGAATTGCGGCAACTATAACCGCGGGTATTCTCGCATCCGCGTGAAACGAGCCTTGGGTCACGAATGATTGAACACCAACCAGTCCAGCCAGCAGCCCGATTGTGAGCATCGACGAAACTTGAAGTAGTTTGGGGTTGTTCAAAACCTTTGAAGGCACCAAGTGTCCAATGTACTTCCAAGAAAATACGGCAAAGCTGGCCAAGAGAATTGCGCCCCAAAGGTTCATACGTTCACCGGTTTCTTAAGCGCAAATCCAAACGCCAAACCGACTAGCCCACTCAAGAGCACTGGAACACCAGCTGGCACGAAGGGGCTGGCCACCACGGCTACTACGATGGCTACGGACGCCGTGCTGCGCGAGGCAAGATCAACTAATCTTGGCCAAACAAGTCCAACAAACGCCGCGGCGGCGGCAGCATCTAATCCCCACCTTGATGGGTCGCCGAGTGTTTTCCCTAAGATTGCCCCCAGTAGGGTCAGCAAATTCCAGAAATATAAACGGCAGCACCAGTCCACCAAAAGCCTCTTCGCATTTCATCATCGGTTTCTCGAGAGAGTGCTACAGCTGTACTTTCATCAATCGTCAGCTCAGCCGCAACTAGCCTTTTCAGACCTCGAGCCTGAATTAACGGCGCCATCCTTATGGCATAAAAACCATTTCGAACACCGAGCAACCAAGCTGAAGTGATAGCTCCTGGAATCGAAGATAAACCACCACTTGCAATAACTCCGACAAACGCAAACTGAGATCCGCCGCTAAACATCAAGAGGCTAAGGGCCATGGTTTGCCAAATATCCAAACCGGCTGCGGATGAAAGTGCTCCAAAGGAAATTCCATAAAGGCCAACGGCGACGCCTACACCGATGGAGATAGATTTTGTGCTTCCTTGATTATTCACTTCTGATGCCCGCTCCAATGAACCTAAGCTGCAATTGTTCGAGAGTAGCCAAATGAAGGGCAGTTAAAGCACGTTCAAAACTTTTGCGAACTCGATAGAGAGGTATTTCTAATGTTTGGGAAACCGTTGACCCTTGGTGCCCTTCAACCAACATTTTCAGAGTTTTGACTTCGACTTCGACTAAGTTCTCGAGATAAAGACTAAGTGAGACATCATTACTCACAGTTTGGGCGGCGTTCTCCCAAAGTGAGTGCAGTTCTCCCCGGCTGTGAAGCACTGAACGTGAGTTAATCTTTCGAATCTGTTCAAGTAAATAGTGTGGGCCTAAGTCTTGCGAAACAAATCCGCTTGCTCCGGCTTTGAAAGCCGATAACTCCAACTCAGGAGTCGAAAAAACACTTGTAACAAGAATTCGAGTGTTGTTTGCGTTAGCGATCTTGATTTCCGTTAGAACTTCGGTCAGTTCGATACCTGTTGTTCCTCTTAACCTTTGCTCGACCAGAAGAACATCGAGCAGGTAATCGTCAAACTTGTCGATAACTCTGGCAACAGAGTCTTCTTCGAATACGACAGACATGTCCAATGCGGCATCTAGGACCATGCGCCTGCCTAAACGAATGCTGGAATCGGCGTCAACGAGGCCAACACGTATGCCGGTCGCCATATCAGATTCCCGCGACAGCCTTTAGGTGCGGAAAAAGCGCTGACAAAGTGAATCCCACTCCGGCGACATGATTTGCCTCGATGCTTCCCTCGTAAAGTGCTACACGCTCACGCAAAACCCTGAGCGTCGCTCCATCAACAACGCGGACCAGCGCATCTAGGTCATCGGCGACGGAATAACCCATAAGAGCCGTGGTCGAATCACCATTTCTAACCTTGGTTTCGACGCCGTTATCTTTGATGAGTACCTGTAATCCCTCATTAGTCCAGTAGAAATCAACAGTCACAGATGTTCCGAGAACGGTGTTCTTTTTAACGTTCTCGAGCGCTTCAAAGACTATTTTGAAAAGGCACAATTCGGCACCTTCATCCAAATCAAAGGGAACCCCATCTGTTGTCATGGCAGCGTTGTAACCAAGTTCGCGCATAGCAATCACAATCGGTTCAATGTCTGCTATTCGAGGCGGCGCAGATGTCATTTTGTGGTCTTGGTGAAGCATGTCGTAAAGTCGGCGAAGTTCTTGCTGGCTAGCCATGGCAGAACTTTCGATTTTATCTAGCGCGCGCAATGCAGAGGCAGTATCGATTTTTGCCGTGTAGTTTGCGCCTTGCACGAGTGACACCACGGCCGAAATTCGCTGAACCAGCAAATCGGTCAGGTCTCGAGCTATACCTAATCTCTCCGTCTGGCGCGCAACCTCAATCGATAGCCGTGCTTGATCATGCAGCAATTTGGCGCGATCGGATGTGGTTCCAACGTGAGTGAGTCTAGTTATTAGCAACCGGCCAAAAATCCAGGCGAGAGTGTTGAGCGCAACATCTAGAACAGCGCCACCCGAAAAAAGTATCCATCTAGCAGATTCGTTAGAAATAACGAGACCACCAACGGAACGTAGATCGTTCTGAAAAACCACGAGCCAAACGATCGAAAAACCAGCAACATTCGACACAATGACTGTTACCTGGCGCCAGATTAGTGTTCCAAAAGCCGCCTGCAGAAGAACAGTTAAGAGTCCAGCAAAACTTGATAGCAACAGGTCTAAACCAAATGAGATTTGCATCGTGGCTGCCATCAGCAGCGCAACTGGCGCCAGATACAAAAAGCGCCTAATGAAGAGGATAGAAACGCAGCTTAACAAAGCCGGAACGAGGGCAAGCGCCCCGCTAGAAGCAAAGTCGACGCCGCCGAGAATCGCAAAAAGTGAAAGTGAAAGGAGTATTTCAGGGAGCCATGAATGCTCTCGGACCCACCTAATCATGTGGCTCCTCTCGAACATTCGTTAGTGTCTAGAAAAGAGTGGCTCCCCGGCTTGGACTCGAACCAAGAACCTATCGGTTAACAGCCGATTGCTCTGCCAATTGAGCTACCGAGGAATGAATAACGGCTCTAACAATAGCAAAAAAATAGCTCCAAGAGAAACCGAACTGCTCAATAACCAAGTTTTGAATCAACTAACCCAACCCAGTTGCCTCCGCTTGCGAAAACCTTAGTGTTTTCAGCAATCCGAAGCGCTAGCAGCCGTGTGACCTGAGCTGGCGTATCGGCAGTGTGAGGGGTGATCAGGCAAAGATCGTTGCTCCAAAGCGGGTGACCCGCTGGCAGCGGTTCTGGGTCTGTTACGTCAAGGGCTGCCCCGGCTATTACTCCATTTTCGAGTGCTTTCTGCAAATCATCGGTGACCACATGTGCTCCCCTAGCGATATTTACCAAATACGCAGACGGCTTCATTTTGGCTAAACGACTCGAGTCAATAAGTCCACGAGTCTGATCTGTAAGGGCAGCTGCTAAAACCAAAAAATCGGCCTTACCCAGCCATTCATCTAGTTGGTCGAAGGGCAACGTTCTAGTTGCACCATCCAGCGGTTTTCCCGATCGACTTATGACCGTGATTTCGGTGTGAAAAGGTGAAAGGAGCTTAAGAAGCTCAGATGTTATGCCACCGCCACCGACCAAAACTATGTGCGACTCATATAGCGACACCGCAAACTTTTCACCCCATGCTGAGGCCTTGGCTCGTTCAGGTAGTTTTCTGCCCAGGGCCAAACAAAGTGCCAGAGCGTGCTCTGCCACCGGCTCACGGTAAGCCCCCTTTGCCGAGGTGAAATTTATCGGGCGATTTATCAATTCAGCAAAAGCGTCAACACCGGCAAACGGAAGTTGAACCCATTCGAGTTGGGGATTCTCATCAAGAGTTTTAGCGAGCAAAGCCGGTTGCCAATAATCCGTCCAAACCAAACCCCGAACGTCGGGCTGTAAATCGGCAACAATAGCTCCTGCTGAACGAATTGCATCAGCGAAAACTTCGGGCCTTGTGGGCTCTAGCGCGACCTTTATCAACGACGACTCCGAAGAGCGTGGAGTTCAGTGGTTAAGGCCATGAGTTTTCGATCGACCTCTGCGATTGCCGCTTCATCCATGACCGCTTCAGCCTGCCTGCGCTGCCCTCGGAGAGCATTCTTTTCATAGTCGATGGTTCGCTCAAGCCCCTTGTTGATAATCCCCTGCCCAACCCTCAACCTGGCGGTGGCATCGGCCGCCTGCAGTGGCATCATGGCGAGTTCACGAAGAGTTGACTGTTGGGCCTCGTCTAGCTTCGCTAGGCATCTCTCCAATAAATTCTCGTCTGAGCCCGAAGAACGCTCGGAATAAATGACCCTGGCTAGGGCTAGGTGAAGCGGTGATGAAAAGTTAGCTTTAGCTATTCTTGCGAAAAGCTCTAGCGAACATGCCTCAGGAAGTTGAATCATGACCATTAGCAAGTTGCGCTCAAACTGGATCACTGGGTCATTCAAGTTGAGAGGGGGTGGTGCATCCTCAGCCTGCGCAGTGGGAGTAGCGGCGTCAGTTCGCAGGTTGCTCACCGCCGTCCTTCGGATTGATTTTCCGTGTTCAGCAACAAGTTGACCAACACTTGAACGATCGAGCGAGGTTGCGTCAGCTACGTATTTTTCATAAACACCACGCATCACGGCATCGTCTATTTGGGCAACTAGAGTAGCCGCGGCTCGCGCTGCCCCAACCTGACCCTCTCGAGACTGGAGGTCAAATTTGCTCATACTTCTTGAAATGGCGAACTCCAAGAGCGGCTTCTTGTTTGCAATCATGTCTAAAACCGCCTGATCGCCTTGCTTAGTTCTCAGATCACTCGGGTCAAGACCATCTGGCCCAATCGCCATAAAAGTTTGAGCGTTGAATTTGGATGCGTCGTTAAATGCGCGCATCGCCGCCTTTTGACCGGCCTCGTCAGGGTCGAAGTTGAAAATTACCTGTGCCGGATTAGTTGCATCACTCGAAAGTATTCGGTTAAGGATTCGAATGTGCTCGTCACCAAAGGCAGTGCCGCAGGTAGCAACTGCGGTTGTCACCCCTGCGAGGTGGCATGCCATTACGTCCGTGTAACCCTCGACAACGACTACCTGCTGGGCCTTTGCAATCTCTCGCTTTGCGAGATCGATTCCGTAAAGAACTTGGCTCTTGTGATACACCGGTGTTTCAGAAGTGTTTAGGTACTTGGGCCCGGTGTCGTCATCGAAGATCTTTCTCGCTCCGAAACCGATGACTGCGTTCGATTGGTCACGAATTGGCCAGATTACTCTGCCTCGGAATTTGTCATAAAGTCCGCGCTCACCTTTAGTTGAAAGTGCCGCTGCAACTAATTCGTCATCACTAAAACCCAGAGATTTAAGGTGTTCAGTTAGAGAGGTCCAACCTTTAGGTGCCCAACCAATAGAGAACTTTTTGCAAGACTCAAGATCAAAACCACGCGCCTCAAGAAGTGCACGGCCAGGCTTTGCGTCGTCGGTTTCATAGTTCTTTTCATAAAAGTCAGCGGCAGCTCGGTTGGCCTCAAGAATTCTGGCTCTTTGGTTGCTCTCTTCGTTGCTTGGTCCGCCGTCTTCATAAGTGAGTTGCAAACCCAGCTTTGCAGCGAGTTTCTCGACAGTTTCGCGAAAAGAAAGTGAATCGAGTTTCTGAACAAAATCAAAGACGTTACCGCCTTCTTTGCAACCAAAGCAGTGAAAAAAGCCTTTGCCCGGAGAAACCGTGAAGGAAGGTGATTTTTCGTCGTGGAACGGGCAAAGCCCCTTCAATTCGCCACCGCCAGCCGAACGCAGTGGCACATACTCGTTGATCACATCGGCGATGTTTGTGCGTTGACGCACCTCTTCGATGTCTTTTTGAGAAATTCTGCCGGCCATGACTAAATCCTAGAGTCCGCGAGTGACAAGTTTGTCGTGCAGAGCAAGCGCACCTTGGTCTGTTAGCAGTGCGATTTGATCGAGAATTACCCTGTGCTTCTGCTCGTCGTTTGAAGCCTTAACCCAGGCATACGAGCATTGTGGGTCTAACCATTGACCGTTCTTCGCCAACAGAGCATCAGCGAGCTCTGTCAGTAAAACACGTTGCCATTCGTAAAATGGGCGACGTGACTCGTGCGACATCAAGAAGGCCGACACTAGACCTTTAAGCACCGCGATTTCTGCTGATACTTCTTCAGGAACCACCAAGTTTGATGCATACCGAGTTAATAGTTGAGAGCCAGCCAAAGCCAGAGTGACGTCGGTGGCACGACCAACAAACGATCCGATCAGAGAACTCGTTAAGTTCTTGAGGCGGCCATGGGAAATTTCGCTGCTATCAAAAGTCGAAGGCCAATAGGCATTCGACTGAAGCCTAGACAGAGCCGAATCTAGGTTCTCAAGTTCTATTTCATCGCCGGCCCAGTGTTTGATTAGTTGCAAAAGCGCCGGGCGGTTCGCAGAAATGGCTATTTCTTCAAGCTTGATAAATCCAGACACAACGGCATCTTCAAAGTCGTGTACCGAATAGGCAACATCGTCAGAGAAGTCCATTACCTGTGCCTCTATGCATTTTTGGCGATCCGGTGCGCCAACCCTGAGCCAAGCAAACACTTCTAGGTCATCAGAATAGACACCAAATTTGGCAGAGCGACCACCACCGCTCTCAATAACAGCGTCGAGAAGTGTCCAGGGGTATTTGCAGGCTGCATCGAGGGACGCCCGAGTGAGGTTGAGCCCGACAGAACGACCTGTATCGCTGAAAACCTTGGGTTCTAACCTGGTTAGCAGCCGAAGTGTTTGAGCATTTCCCTCGAAGCCGCCAAAGTCTTTTGCCCAGTCACTTAGAGCCTTTTCGCCATTATGCCCAAATGGCGGGTGACCTAAATCGTGAGCCAAGCAGGCCATGTCTACAACATCGGGGCTCAAACCCAAATCAACGGCCATTTCACGACCAATTTGCGCAACTTCGAGTGAGTGTGTCAAACGTGTGCGCGCAAAATCTCCACTGGCTGGCTCAAGCACTTGAGTCTTGGCACCTAGTCTGCGAAGAGCCGATGAGTGAAGCACTCTGGCACGATCGCGAGCGAACTCTGAACGCCGTTCGACTCCAGATCGCTTTTCTTCTAGGAAGCGCTCTGAATCGGAATCTGAGTAACCGTGAACGGAGAGTGTCATCCGCCGCTCACTCCAATTTCAGCATCCTGCAGCACGGACTTTTGGTCTCCGACAAGTTCTCGTGAGTCAAGCCATCTCTCCGGAAGCGCGCAAGTCTTCGCGCCACCGAGACGTCCACGCGGACCTTCGGCTTCCTCGCCAGGATAAGGCTGCTCTCGATCCAAGCCAGAAAGTATTTGATCCATGTGTTCTAAACTCTCGACTTGAGCGAGCGCAGCTCTGAATTCGCCACCGACCGGATATCCTTTGAAATACCAAGCAACATGCTTTCTGATGTCGCGACAGGCGTGCTCTTCGGATTCAAAGAATTCCACGAGCAACTCGGCGTGACGCTTAAAGGCGTCAGCCACCTCACCAAGGTTGGGTTGGATGGGGTTGATGGCCGCATTTGAGTTTGGGTCTCTAAGATACTCATCAAATGCCGCCTGAAGGTCTCCAAATAGCCATGGCCGACCCAAACAGCCTCTACCTACAACCACGCCATCGACGCCGGTTTGACGCATCATGCGAATCGCATCGTTGGCAGACCAGATGTCGCCGTTGCCGAGAACTTGCACGTCTGGAAGAGCTTCACGCAAATCTGCGATCGAGTTCCAATCGGCGTTGCCAGAGTAATAATCACTTGCTGTGCGCCCGTGGAGAGCGATGGCCGCCACACCTGCGTCTCGAGCAGCCTTTCCTGCATCCAAGAACGTCAAATGCTCGGCGTCGATGCCTTTTCGCATTTTCACGGTGACAGGAATGTCCCCCGCAGCCTTCACGGCAGCCTGCACGATAGAAGAGAACAAGTCTTGCTTCCAGGGCAGCGCAGCGCCTCCGCCTTTGCGGGTCACCTTTGGAACCGGGCAACCAAAGTTGAGGTCAATGTGGTCTGCCCGGTCCTCTGAGACCAACATCGTTACCGCATCTGCGATTGTTTTTGGATCTACGCCATAAAGCTGAACAGACCTAATGTCTTCGCTTTCGTGGTGCCCGACGAGTCTTAGAGACTCTTCGGTGCGCTCAACGAGAGCACGCGAAGTAACCATCTCAGAAACGTAAAGTCCACCACCGAATTCACGACAAAGGCGTCGAAACGCGGTGTTAGTAATTCCAGCCATCGGCGCCAGAACGACTGGCGTGGCTATCGAAATCTTGCCGTACTGAAGTGCAGGCTTGACCGCAGTCGTCACTGTTAGCCGATCAGGCGCTCTGCAAGGTAGCCACGAAGCTTGTCGAGCGAGACACGCTCTTGCGCCATGGTGTCACGCTCACGTACTGTGACCGCACGGTCATCCAAGGTTTCGAAATCAACCGTGATACAAAAAGGCGTTCCGATCTCATCTTGGCGACGATAGCGACGCCCGATTGCACCACTGTCATCGAAATCGATGTTCCAATAGCCCCTCAGCTCTTGTGCAAGGTCGCGAGCAACCGGCGACAGGTCTTCATTGCGAGACAGGGGCAGAACAGCCGCTTTGATTGGAGCCAAACGGTAGTCCAAACGAAGGACTGTTCTTACATCAACGCCACCCTTTGTATTTGGGGCTTCATCTTCGGCATATGCGTCGACCAAGAATGCCATCAGTGAGCGGGTCAAGCCTGCGGCTGGCTCAATCACGTATGGAGTCCAGCGTTCGCCCTTAGCCTGGTCGAAGTAAGACAGGTCTACGCCAGACTCGCGTGAATGTGTGGTCAGGTCAAAGTCGGTGCGGTTGGCAATGCCTTCGAGCTCTCCGAACTCACTGCCCTGAAAACCGAAGCGATATTCGATGTCAACTGTGCGCTTCGAATAGTGAGAAAGTTTCTCTTTTGGGTGCTCGAAAAGGCGCAAGTTATCTGGGTTGATGCCCAAGTCTGTGTACCAGTCCATGCGGGCTTTAATCCAATAGTCGTGCCACTCTTCATCTGTGCCTGGCTCGACAAAGAACTCCATCTCCATTTGTTCAAATTCACGCGTTCTGAAAATGAAGTTTCCTGGAGTGATTTCGTTGCGAAATGACTTTCCGATCTGGCCGATACCGAATGGCGGCTTCATGCGAGCCGCACCAAGCACGTTAGCAAAGTTCACAAAGATACCCTGGGCGGTTTCAGGTCGAAGGTAGTGCAAACCGCTTTCATCCTCGATCGGGCCAAGGTACGTCTTAAGCAATCCGTTGAACATCTTTGGCTCGGTCCAAGCATCCTTGGTGCCACAGTTTGGACAGGCGATTTCGGCCATCGATGAAGGTAGACGACCCTTCTTCTCTTCGAAGGCCTCTTCAAGGTGGTCGGCACGAAAGCGCTTGTGGCAAGAGGTGCACTCAATCAACGGGTCAACGAACTCACGGACGTGTCCCGAGGACTCCCAAACCTTGCGAGGAAGGATTACCGACGAGTCAAGTCCAACGACATCTTCACGACTGTTGACGACTGTGCGCCACCACTGCCGCTTGATGTTCTCTTTTAGCTCGACTCCAAGGGGCCCGTAATCCCACGCGGAACGCGTGCCTCCGTAGATTTCGCCGGCTGGAAAAACAAAGCCTCTGCGCTTTGCGAGAGAAATAACCGAATCGAGGCGGTTTGGGGTGGCCACTCTAACTCCTTGCGTCCGGCTGGATGTCGGACCGATCGTGTGCGAAATAACTAGTTTAGTTGGCTCGTTTGTTCTTCACAGGTTTATCTACAGCCGCACCGAAGCGACGAGACCGAGTTGTGAAATCTAATATCGACTTCCAAAGCTCTTTGCGGTCGAAGTCTGGCCACGGTGTGTCAACAAAAGATAGTTCTGCATAGGCACTTTGCCAGAGTAAGAAATTGGAGATCCGCTGTTCTCCGCTACTGCGCAGAAAAAGATCAACATCCGGAAGGAAACCAGAGTTCAAGTATTTGCCCAAGGTTTTTTCAGAAATCGACCCAGGCTTGAGCTTTGCGTCGGCGACATCTTTGCTGATCGCGTTGATCGCATCTAGAAGTTCGATGCGCGATCCATAATTTACGCACATCGTCAAGGTGAGCGTGGAGTTTTTGGCGGTCAATTTCTCGGCGCTTTCGAGTTCACGAATTACGCTTCCCCAGAGCTTAGGGCGGCGCCCTGCCCAGCGAACTCGCACGCCCCAATGATTTAACTGATCGCGACGGCGACGAAGGACTTCAATGTTGTAGCCCATTAAGAATCGGACTTCTTCAGGAGATCGTTTCCAATTTTCTGTTGAGAATGCAAACACTGTCAGGTATTTCACACCAGCTTCAATAGCCCCGGCAACGACGTCGAGCAACGCGACTTCGCCCGCCTTGTGACCCTCAACACGTGTTAGGCCTCTGGCATTAGCCCAACGTCCGTTTCCGTCCATGACAATGGCGACGTGATTTGGAACAGGGCCAGGACCGAATTGTGGAACCTTGAGGCCCGGCTTGGTTACCGGTTGAAAGTCATTCATTCTCGCTCCACATGTTGAAGCGATTTTAACCCTCGTTCGATGTGCCATTGGGAATATGCGGCAACAAGTCCGGCCGCCGAGGATCGAGACCTTGAACTGCTAGCCTCGGCAACGGTCCAATCCCCAGCCAATAACGCCCCCAGTAGTGCTGCCGTATCTGCGTCTAGAGTCGCGGCGCCAGCGGGTTTGCAGTTTGAGCAGACAACTCCACCGAGCTGTAGAACAAACGCGGTGTGCGGGCCTGGCGCTGAGCAATGCGCGCAATCTGAGAAGTTTGGCGCCCAGCCGGCAATCGAGAGTGCACGAAGCAGATAAGAATCAAGAATCAGTGATGCATCGTGTTCGCGCTTTGCTAGTGACCTCAGCGCGCCAACCAATAGAAGGTATTGCTGAGGAACCGAGTCGTCACCGGTAAGTTTTTCGGCGGTTTCTAGCATGGCGCTGGCCGCCGTGTAACTCGGATAGTCGTCGATGATTTCTTTGCCATAAGCAGAAAGAGTTTCTACCTGACTAACGGTGTCTAAAGTGCGCCCCTCGAAAAGCTGAACATCGACCACCATAAACGGTTCGAGGCGAGACCCAAACTTCGATGCTGTGCGTCGAACCCCTTTTGCCACCGCCCTGATTTGCCCGTGATACCTAGTCAGCATTGTGACGATGCGATCGGCTTCGCCAAGCTTGTGGGTTCGCAAAACCACGGCTTCGTCACGATAAAGGGGCACGCGTCAAGTATCGCCGAGAGGCGACGTAAAACCGCTCAGACTAGCCGCGAATGGCGCGGTTTATGCCCGAAATGATTGCCTTCAACGACGCGGTAGCGATGTCTCCATCGATTCCTACTCCCCAAAGGGTGCGTCCGTTGACTTCGAGCTCGGTATAGGCAGCCGCCTGAGCCTCTGCTCCTGCACTCAAAGTGTGTTCTACGTAGTCGAGCACTCGAACCGTTACACCCTGCTGCGCGATCACATTTATGAATGCAGAAATCGGTCCGTTGCCGGTGCCGTGTATTTCGGTCTCTTGCTTTGCATCGCGTAGGACTACATCAAGTGAAACCACACCATCCATCTCAGATGCGGTGCGCATGCGCTTTAGCTCGAATCGACCCCATTTTTGCGACTCGTCGCTAGACGGCAAGTATTCGTCGGTGAAAATGTCCCAAAGCTTCGCCGACGAAACTTCGCCACCCTCGGCATCGGTTTGGTTTTGAACCACTCGAGAGAACTCAATTTGAAGTTTGCGCGGCAAATCGAGGTTGTGGTCGGTCTTCAGAAGGTAGGCCACGCCTCCCTTGCCAGACTGCGAGTTGACTCGGATAACCGCTTCGTAAGAACGCCCAACGTCTTTAGGGTCGATAGGCAGGTAAGGCACGGCCCAGACCAGGTCATCGACGTCGACGCCCTTTGCCGAGGCATCTTTGTGCATCAACTCAAAGCCCTTCTTGATGGCGTCTTGATGTGATCCACTGAATGCCGTGTAAACCAAGTCGCCGCCGTATGGACTGCGTTCGTGAACGCGAAGTTGGTTGCAGTATTCGACTGTGCGCTTAATTTCGTCAAGATTGCTGAAGTCGATGTGCGGGTCAACTCCTTGACTGAACAAGTTAAGGCCAAGAGTCACTAAGTCAACGTTTCCGGTGCGTTCACCGTTTCCAAAGAGGCAGCCTTCGATGCGATCTGCGCCAGCTAGATAGCCAAGCTCGGCGGCAGCCACCGCGGTGCCACGGTCATTATGCGGGTGCAATGAAATCAGAATGCTGTCGCGACGTGAGATGTTTCGAGAAACCCATTCGATAGAGTCTGCATAAACATTTGGCGTTGCCATTTCTACCGTTGCCGGAAGGTTTATGACCATTTTGCGTTCAGGTGTTGGATTAATCACTTCGATGACTGCGTCGCAAACCTCTACCGCGTATTCGAGTTCGGTACCGGTGTAAGACTCGGGCGAGTATTCATAGAAAATTTGCGTGCCAGGCAAGGTGGTCTCGAGAGAAACACATTTGTGAGCAGCGTCAACTGCGATTTTCTTGATTCCAGCCATATCTGCATTAAAAACCACGCGACGCTGAAGTACCGACGTTGAGTTATAGAAATGCACGATTGCCTGTTTTGCACCGTGAAGAGATTCGTAGGTTCGCTCGATCAGGTGATCGCGAGCCTGGGTTAGAACCTGAATCACTACGTCGTCGGGAATGTGGCCCTCGGTGATGAGTAGTCGAACAAAGTCAAAGTCAGTCTGGCTTGCCGAAGGAAAACCGACCTCGATCTCCTTGTAGCCCATGTTGACCAGCAGCTGGAACATCTTGAGCTTGCGCTCAGGGCTCATTGGATCGATTAAGGCTTGGTTTCCGTCTCTCAAATCAACGGCACACCAGCGTGGAGCTTGTTCAATGCGGTTGGCTGGCCAGGTGCGGTCAGCTAGCTCTACTTGGATTTGATCGTGAAACGGTAAGTACTTGTGAACCGGCATTTGGCTCGGTTTTTGGTTGTTCTCCATGTGGTGGTTTCCTAGTTCTTTGGCCTTGGGCCTTTTTGGATTGGGTCAGCCAGCAACAATCACCGCGACGAGTCGGGCCGAGTTAGGCCTCGTCGCGGCTGCTAAGTAGGAGCCCGAAGAACACCCTTTTAGGTTAGACCCTGCGCAGACTAAAAGCCAAGTCTGTTTAGAAGCCCAATCGACCGAGCTGCTTTGGGTCGCGCTGCCAATCAGGAGCAACTTTGACCCGAATGTTTAGAAAAACTTTCTGACCGACCAGTTTTTCAATTCCGCTGCGCGCCTTTGAACCGACGTCCTTGATGCGAGACGCACCTTTTCCGATGATGATGGCTTTCTGGCTGTCACGCTCAACCCAAACATTGGCGTGTATGTCAAAAATGTCACGCCCTTCGCGCTTGCCCATCTCATCAATCGTCACGGCGAGAGAGTGTGGCAGCTCGTCGTGAACGCCCTCGAGAGCCGCTTCACGGATGAGTTCACAGATTCGCTCCTCAAGTGTTTCGTCGGTCACAGCATCTTCTGGGTACAAAGCTTCAGACACCGGCAGAAGTGAAATCAAAACGTCGCCTAATTCATCAAGCTGTTGCTCGGCTACGGCTGAAACAGGAATGATTTCTGCCCAGTCACGCAGCTTGCTTACTTCCATCAGTTGATTGGCAAGTTGGTCTCGAGATACGAGCTCACTCTTGGTAACAATGCAAACCAACTTGGCTCGGCGAAAGTTATTTAGTTGCTCATTGATGAAAGCATCGCCAGGCCCAATTTTTTCGTTCGCTGGAATGCAGAGGGCTATAACGTCAACGTCACCCAGAGTGCTGTCTACCAGGTCATTGAGTCTCTGGCCGAGAAGAGTTCGAGGACGGTGCAACCCTGGAGTATCAACGAGAATAAGTTGGCCGTTCTTGCGGTGCACTATTCCACGGATGGCGCGCCGCGTAGTCTGCGGTTTCGAACTCGTGATCGCAACTTTCTGACCTACAAGTGCGTTTGTCAGTGTTGATTTTCCAACGTTTGGTCGCCCAACAAATGAGACGAATCCCGATCGGTGTTCGCTCATTATTTTTCTCCTTCAAAGGTGGTTTTAGCGTCATCCAAAGTAGCTTCAGCCTTTACCAAAACAGTTATCAATCTCTTGCGTCGGGCTTCAATGCGTTCAGCCGTAAAGAGTAATCCCGAATAAACCACAGAGTCGCCCTTGGCTGGCAATCGCCCAAGCTCCTTCGACAGAAGCCCGCCGACCGAATCGACATCCTCATCTTCAAGTTCAAGATCAAAGCGTTCGCCAAGGTCGAAGAGTGAGCACTTGGCGTTAACTCTAAGTTGCCCGTTGTCGAGCTCCTCGATTTCGGCAGGGTCTCGGTCGTATTCGTCAGCGATTTCGCCGACAATCTCTTCGATGACGTCTTCCATCGTGACAAGGCCGGCCACTCCCCCGTATTCGTCGACGACGATTGCAATGTGGGTAGATTGCGACTGAAGTTGACGCAGCAGATCATCGACCGGCTTCGATTCGGGCACGAAAAGCGCAGCGCGGGCCGCATCTTGGGCGCTAACCTTTGTCATCGACTTTGCATCTTCGAGCAGAACGCGCGTGACGTCTTTCAGGTACAGCACTCCGATGACGTCGTCGACATTTTTGCCGAGCACTGGAAGGCGAGAGTATCCGCGGGTCAAGAACACCTTCATCGCTGTGGCGAGTGAATCTACAGACTTTACGGTCGCCATGTCGATTCTTGGCACCATTACTTCGCGAACGATAGTTTCGCCGAATTCATCAACTGATTCGAGCAATTCTTGCTCAAATTCGTCTGGCTTATCGGTTTTTGGCATAGACAGTGGCGTGAACAACAGGTCAAGAGAGCGCACCGGAGCATGAAAGCGCCTTGCAAGCCAGGATCCGAAGTTGTTGTGACCCAGTAGCCTTGCCGAAAGTTGAGATCCAACAAGCAGTACGAACATGGAGCCGACCGAAATTAGCGCAGTTATCCACCAGCGCAAGTTCAGCGGTGAGAGAGTTTGAACAAGGATCACGCCAAAGAAACCTGTCAGTGTGAGCCTTAGAAAAGAAAGGGATTCGTTGCCGGCATCGGTTAGTTCGTCACGATTCAAGGCGGCTGCGATTACTGAAGTTAGAGTAGTCGCCACCGCAAGCGCTGCAGCAAGCCAAAGCCCGAGAACAAACAACTAAATTTTCTCGCTCTCGAAAAAGCCTTCAAGAATTTCGCGCTGAATGCCAAACATTTCTCGCTCTTCATCTGGCGTTGCGTGGTCATAACCAAGCAGATGCAAAACACCGTGCGAAGTCAGCCAAAGCATCTCGTGAATCGCGCTGTGACCGGCCTGCTCTGCTTGCGCAGCGGCAACAGTCGGGCAAAGCACAATGTCGCCAAGAAGGCCCGGCGGCGTTGGTGCCGAAGCGGTTCCTGGGCGCAACTCATCCATCGGAAAACTCAAAACGTCGGTTGGGCCCGGTTCATCCATGAAGTCAATGTGAAGTTTCTCCATGGTTGGTTCGTCTGCACAGACAATCGAGAGCTCTGCCTCGGGGTGAATGTGCATGAAGTTGAGTGCGAAAGTTGCTAAGCCGAGGATGCGGAACTCGTCGACTTCGACCCCCGATTCGTTGTTTATTTCAATACTCATCGGTCGCTCCTGACTCGTTCTGATGGCGATCCCGCAGATTTTGCCGATTTCTTAGAGGTAGCTTTTGCCTCGAACTTCGAGTACGCATCAACAATTTTTGCGACTAGCGAATGTCTCACAACGTCCGCAGAAGTCAACGTTGCAAAGTGCATGTCATCGATGTTCCGCAGCACGTTCGCAGCCGTGCGAAGCCCCGAAGCTCCCGAGGGAAGGTCGATTTGAGTCACGTCGCCGGTGATTACCATTTTGGAATTGAAGCCCAAGCGCGTGAGAAACATCTTCATTTGCTCGGGGGTGGTGTTTTGCGCCTCGTCGAGAATCACGAATGAGTCATTCAAAGTGCGCCCGCGCATGTAGGCCAGCGGTGCCACCTCGATGGTTCCAGCAGCCATCAGTCGAGGAATCGAATCGACGTCGAGCATCTCGTGCATGGCATCGTATAGCGGTCGCAAATAAGGATCGATCTTGTCGTTTAGCGTTCCTGGAAGAAATCCGAGGCGCTCTCCGGCCTCGACAGCGGGTCGAGTGAGGATGATTCGACTCACTTCTTTTCGCTGCAGTGCCTGCACCGCTTTTGCCATGGCCAGGTATGTTTTACCTGTTCCCGCCGGACCAATGCCAAAAATGATGGTGTTGTTGTCGATGGCGTCGACGTAGGTTTTTTGGCCTTCAGTTTTTGGCCTGATGGTTTTTCCGCGAGACGAAAGAATGCTTTGACTCAAGACTCCCGCCGCATTCGCAGAGATGTTTGATTGAAGCATGCGAATCGACCTCAAAATGTCTTCAGAGCTGGGAACTCGACCATTTAGCACCATGGTCGAGAGCTCGTCGATTGTTCTTCGGGCAGCCAACACAGCCGCGGTTGAGCCCTCAAGCTTTATTTTGTTGCCGCGCGCCGAAATTCGCAGATCGTCAAAAATGGCCTCCAACTGACGCACAAGTTCGTCACCAGGGCCGAATACCGAGGCAATCGCGATGTCTTCAAGTTCAAACGACTCAGTTGTTAGATCTTTCGCGGGTTTAGTTGCCACTGGTTTCCTTTAGCGACTTGCTTGTGATGTGCCCGTGAGCATGAAATACGGTTTGACCCGCATCACTTCCGGTGTTGAAAGTCAGGCGGAATGAACCCGCTGCATGGTCGTTCGCGATTTTTGATCCGAGTTGAATGAGATCAACCAGTGCTTCTGGGTCAGAGAACGCAAGATCTGCAACATTGTCGTGATGGTTCTTCGGCACCACTAGAACGTGAAGTGGTTGCCTTGGTGAAACATCAAAGAAGGCAAGTGATTTTTCGCTTTCGGCAACCTTTTTGGCAGGGATTTGCCCAGCCACAATCTTGCAAAAGACACAATCGCTCAATGAAACCTCCACAGCCAATCTACTCCCACACTCCGGTGACGCCACTTAGATAAGAAAGCGCTGCCACGCCAGCAGTTGAAGTTCTCAAAACCCCTGCCCCTAGGTGGACTCTCTCGGCACCAGACGCTTCGAAAGCTTCTAGCTCTTTCTCGGTGATGCCGCCCTCTGGACCAACAACTAAATAAACAGAACTTTTTCCTTGAAGCGACACTGCGGTAATCGACTTTGTGGCGGTGGGATCAAGGACCAGCCACTTAGATTCTGACTCGCCCACTTGCTGAGCCAACTGGTTGCTGGTTCTTCTTTCGCCAACCTGAACAAACAATGGGCGAAGTGCTTGTTTTGATGCTTCATCACAAATGCTCTGCCAACGAGCCTGATTCTTTGTGGCTTTCGAGTCATCCCATTTCGAAACACTTCGGTCAGATTGCCAAGGTATTACCCCGCTAACTCCTATTTCGGTGGCAGCTTGGATGGCAAGTTCGTCTCTATCGCCTTTAGCCAGCGCCTGCACGAGAATGAAGGTCTGTTCTGGTTTAGAAATCGGTTTAGCTTCAGAAATTTCTACATCGATGGATTTGTTCGAAACGGCGACTACCGCACCTCGCCAATGAGTGCTAACACCATTGGTGAGTTGAAGCTTCTCGCCTACTCTCAAACGTCTAACGGAGGCCGCGTGATGACCCTCTGGTCCATCAAGAGTGATTGTTTCACCCTCATTGGCCTGTCCATCGAATCTAAAAAGTGGTTCAACCATTAGTGCTTAGCCTTGAAATGCCCAGCTTTGTGTTTTACCAACTTTGGTTCATCGTTCTTTCTCAACTTCTGCAGTTGGCGGAATATTTCTTTTTGCTTACTGTCGAGTTTGGTTGGCGTAACAACTTGAAAAGTTACCTTCAAATCGCCACGACCGTTAGTTCGCAAGTGCTTGATTCCCTTGCCCTTAATGGTGAAAACTTCGCCAGTCTGATCACCCGGTTTTACTTCGACCTGCTCTTGACCATCGAAAGTTTCGATGTTGATGAGTGCGCCCAAAACTGCATCGTGCAGCGGCACCTCGAGTGTGCAGTGCAGATCATCTCCTTGACGGCTAAAGGTGTCATCGGCTCTGACGCTGATGTCGACATAAATATCACCCGATGGTCCACCAGCATGACCAACCTCGCCCTGGCCGGCCAACTGCAGGCGCAAGCCATCTTCGACACCTGCTGGAATGTTGAGGTCTAATGTCCTTCTGGCTCGAACGCGACCCTGCCCACGACAAGTCACGCACGGTGTAGGAATCGTTTGGCCGAAACCTTGGCAGTTGGTGCAAGGCGAAGTAGTCAACACATTGCCAAGCAGAGAACGAACCTGACGCTGAATCACACCGCCGCCCTTGCAGACATCACAGGTTCGAAGCGAAGTTCCGGGCTGACAACAAGCGCCAGAGCAGGTGTCGCACAAAATCGCGGTGTCAATCTCCATCTGACGCTGAACTCCAAAAGCCACTTCTCTGAGCGTCATTTCGACCCGAATAAGAGCGTCTTGGCCCCGCTCCATGCGCGAGCGAGGGCCGCGCTGGCCGCCACCAAAAAATGAGTCGAAAATATCGCCAAATCCAAAGCCCTGTGACCCGCCGAACGGGTTCTGACCACCCATGTCGTACGAGCGACGTTGTTCGGCATCGCTCAACACTTCGTATGCATGAGTAACGAGCTTGAATCTCTCCTGCGCCTCGGCGGCTGGGTTTACGTCTGGGTGCAGCTCGCGAGCCAGCTTGCGGTAAGCCTTTTTGATCTGTTCCTCAGATGCCTCGCGCGGCACTCCTAGAACCTCGTAATGGTCGCTCAAAGTTTCCTAGCCTTGAAGAATATTTGTCAAATAATGTGCAACAGCACGAACGGCTGCAATGTTTGTGGAGTAATCCATTCGGGTTGGCCCGATAACTCCAAGCTTTGCAATCTCGTTGCCCTGGTTTTCATAACCAGTAACCACGACAGAGGTCTCAGATAATCCCTCAAAAGGGTTTTCTCGGCCGATACGAAGACTTACACCGTGCTGCTCTGCTTGCATCTCAGATATGAGCCGCAACAGCACCACCTGCTCTTCTAGAGCGTCGAGCACAGGAGTGATTGAACCGACAAAGTCGCTTTCACGCCTTGCCAGGTTGGCCGTTCCGGCAACGATAAGTTTCTCGGTGCGGTTGGCGTCAACGGTCTCTAGCAACCCTCCTAGAATCCTTTGGACGATGGGCAATCGCTCTGCGGCGAAGCCATCTTCGAAGCCCTTGATCAAATCTGAAACTTGAGCCAATGGTTTTCCGGTCAAAACGGTATTCAGTTTGCCCCGAATTTCGGCAATCAACGCCTCATCGATTGCCTGACCAAGGTCAACTGTGTGCTGCTCATAGCGATTTGAATCCGTGATCAAAAGCAAAAGCAACCTGGTGTCTGCAACCGAAAACAGCTCAACGTTTCGCACATTAGTTTTGCCGAGCGTCGGGTATTGAACGACAGCCATTTGGTTGGTTAGCTTTGACAGCGTACGAACCGTATTCGCAAGAACATCGTCGAGATCATTTGCTCCGACCAGCAGCGACTCGATGGCGGCCTTCTCGGCGACCGATAGCGGTTTCACCTCGGAAAGTCGGTCGACAAAAAGGCGATAGCCCTTATCTGTAGGGACTCGGCCACTGGAGGTGTGTGGCGCGGCGATCAGCTGTTCTTCTTCAAGCAGGGCCATATCGTTTCGAATGGTGGCAGAAGAAACACCGAAGTCGTGTCGGTCAACGAGAGTTTTAGACCCAATCGGCTCTTTGCTAACGATGTAGTCCTGAACGATGGCGCGTAGCACTTCAATGGTTCGTTGCTGCAGCATTTACACCTCCGTTAGCACTCGCATTACCTGAGTGCCAATATTACCGCCAGACCGGCTTTTTGTCCTTAGCCGACAAGCATGCGAACAACGCCATCGGCAAGCAAACGCCCCTTGAGTGTCAAAACTAGGCGCCCACGGATGGCTTCGCCGCCGTCAATGTTTCCGGCAGCAATCTGGTCAGCGATTGCCCTCTGCGCCTCAGGGTTTAGATCTTTGACAACCTGAGCGTCAAGTCCTTCGACGAGCCTAAGTTCGAGGAGTATTCTTTCGGTTAGGCCGGTGTCGTGATCAATAGTCTCGCGACCGGCGGCAGGTGAATGCCCCTGTGAGAGTCTGCCGGCATAAGCGGTTGGGTGCTTCACGTTCCACCAGCGAACTCCTCCGACATGGCTGTGTGCCCCTGGTCCAAAACCCCACCAGTCTTGCCCGCGCCAGTAAGCGATGTTGTGGGCCGAGCGAGTTTCAACCGAACGAGACCAGTTGCTGAGCTCGTACCAGTTGAGACCGACAGAATTGAAGGCCTGGTCGGCGTATTCGTATTTGTCGGCCTCAAGGTCTTCGTCTGGTTCAGCAAGTTGCCCCGACTTGATTTGCCGAGCAAGTTTTGTGCCTTCTTCAACAATCAGCGCGTAGGCAGAGATGTGATCAGTTTCTAGTGCAATAGCCGCATCGACGGTGCGCTTCCAATCGTCCATGGTCTCACCAGGAGCTCCATAGATTAGGTCTACAGAGACCTGAAGGCCGGCGTCTTTGGCAGCTTTTACTGCAAATGGAACATTTTCTGGCGCGTGGGATCGCTCAAGCGTAGCCAAAACACTCGGCACAGCAGATTGCATTCCAAGTGAGAGTCGATTGAACCCACCACGTTTTAGAGCTTCCAAATAAACGAAATCAACATTGTCTGGGTTGGCCTCAGTCGTTACCTCGGCAGTTGGAACGATGCCGAATTTTTGCACTAGAGCCGAAAGTGAATCGACGAGATCTTTGGCCGGAAGTTGTGTTGGCGTGCCTCCCCCGAAGAACACTGTAGACATTGGCCTTTTAGAGCTAGCCAAAACGCGTTGTGACAGTTCAATCTCTGAGCTTAGGTTCTTGACGAAATCAGATGGCGCGAAGCCTTCTAACTCATTTGAGGTGTAGGTGTTGAAATCGCAATATCCGCACCTAACTCGACAAAACGGAACGTGCACGTAGGTGTGGAAGGTTCGCGAATCGGTCTCGAGGGCTTTTGGCGGCAAAGAGCCGTCGAGTGGAGCCGGGTCACCAATTGGCTGAGGTCCAGCCAATTACTTGCCCTTCTTCTCGCCCTTTTTGTCGCTGTCGGTTGACAGTGCAGCGATAAAGGCTTCTTGAGGAACCTCAACACGACCGATGGTTTTCATGCGCTTCTTGCCTTCCTTCTGCTTTTCGAGAAGTTTTCGCTTTCGGCTGATGTCACCGCCGTAACACTTGGCTAGAACATCTTTGCGCATGGCACGGATGCTCTCTCGGGCAATAATGCGCGCGCCGACGGCAGCCTGAATTGGCACTTCAAACTGTTGGCGAGGAATAAGTTCACGCAATTTCCCAGTCATCATCACGCCGTAGGCATAAGCCTTGTCTTTGTGGACGATTGCGCTAAACGCATCCACTTGGTCACCCTGAAGAAGAATGTCAACCTTCACGAGATCGCCCTCTTGCAGACCGGCTTCCTCGTAGTCAAGAGATGCATAACCCTGGGTGCGACTCTTGAGCTGATCGAAGAAGTCGAAAACGATTTCAGCAAGTGGGAGGCTGTAACGCAGCTGAACACGATCCTCGCCGAGGTACTGCATGTCAATCATCGAACCGCGGCGACCTTGACAAAGCTCCATGATGGTTCCCACGTAGTCTTTTGGGCTCAAAATGGTGGCGCGCACCATTGGCTCGAGAACCTTCTTGACCTTGCCAGTTGGAAACTCACTCGGGTTTGTAACAGTGATCTCTGACTTGTCTTCCATGGTGACTTCATAGATCACCGATGGTGCCGTGGCGATTAGATCAAGGTTGAACTCGCGCTCTAAACGCTCGGTGACGATTTCGAGATGCAAGAGTCCGAGGAAACCGCATCGGAATCCAAAGCCAAGAGCAACCGAGGTCTCTGGTTCATAAACTAGTGCGGCATCGGAAAGCTTCAACTTATCCAAGGCTTCTCGCAATACCGGGTAATCGCTTCCGTCGATCGGATAGATACCGGAGAAGACCATCGGCTTTGGCTCGCTGTAGCCTTTTAGGGCCTCAGTTGCTGGGCGCGCTTTGTTGGTGATTGTGTCACCAACCTTTGAAAGTCGAACGTCTTTGACGCCTGTGATGAGGTATCCAACCTCACCAACGCCCAGCCCCTTTGTTGGTTCTGGCTCAGGTGAAGACACACCGATTTCCAAAACTTCGTGCACGGTTTTGGTCGACATCATCTGAATGGTTTCTCGCGGTGCAAGGTGACCGTCGATCATTCGCACGTATGTAACTACGCCTCGATAGGAGTCATAGACCGAGTCAAAAATCATGGCTCGCGCCGGCGCGTCGGCATCGCCGATCGGATTTGGAATGGTCGCAACGATTTTGTCGAGCAGGGCGTCGACACCGATTCCGGTCTTTCCTGATACCCGAAGGCAATCCTCAGGGTTTCCGCCAATCAGGTTGGCGAGCTCTTCGGCATACTTTTCAGGCTGGGCAGCGGGCAGGTCGATTTTGTTCAAAACTGGGATGATCTGCAGGTCATTCTCCATAGCCAAATAAAGATTGGCTAAGGTCTGAGCCTCAATGCCTTGAGCTGCATCAACGAGCAATACTGCTCCTTCGCAGGCTGCCAACGAACGAGATACCTCGTAGGTGAAGTCAACGTGCCCAGGAGTGTCGATCATGTTAAGCGCATAAGTCTTGCCATCGACGTCCCAAGGCATTCGAACCGCCTGAGACTTGATTGTGATTCCACGCTCGCGCTCAATGTCCATTCGGTCAAGATATTGAGCCCGCATCGACCTGTCGTCTACTACACCCGTGAGCTGAAGCATGCGATCGGCCAGAGTCGACTTGCCGTGATCAATGTGCGCAATGATGCAGAAGTTGCGAATGAAGGCAGGGTCGGTCTTGGCTGGTTCAAGACGGCGCGTGGAGCGTGGCGACAAAATCTACCTCTGCGATTGGAAAAGCTGCGATTGCAACCGTTCTATTCTCGCACAAAGGATGGGCTGTTCTAGTGTTTTAGGTTGCCCCAAACACCCTTCACTGGTAGTCTTTCTAGGTAGCGAATGAGTGTCTCCATTCAAAACCCCCAAAAACATTCGAAGGTTTTTCGTGCGAAAAATCTGAAAACGAAAGTGAAACATGGCAAACATCAAGTCACAGTTGAAGCGAATCGGCACCAACCAAAAGGCCGCTGAGCGCAACAAGGCAGTCAAGAGCGAGCTCAAGACCGCTATTCGCGCAGTGCGCGAAGCAACGGCTGCCGGAGACAAGGCAGCAGCCGCAGCAGCACTAGCAGTTGCAGGCAAGAAGATCGACAAGGCTGTTTCAAAGGGAGTAATCCACAAGAACCAGGCAGCTAACCGCAAGTCAGCAGTTGCCAAGAAGGTAGCTGCTCTCTAAGCCAAACTTCGAAAAGACCTCACTTCAGGGTGGGGTCTTTTTGTTTAATCTTTTGAGATGTGTTTGTTTCCACCAGCGACAAAAGATGAGAGCGCCTGAATCACGGTTAGCCCAATCATGGCCAGAATTGGCGCAGTCCAGCCTCCGGTGAGCTCTCGAAGCAACCCGAATGCAAAAGTTCCAGCTGCCGAAATCAAATAACCATAGCCTTGGGCCATTGCTGACAGTTGTGTCGTTTGAGCATCGGTTGAGGCCCGAGTGCTGATCCAATTGAGCGACAACGGAAAGGTTGAAGCCATTCCGAGACCCATTAGGACTGCGGCAATCAAGTGCAAACCGGGGATCATCAAAAGCATGAAACCGCTTGCGGTGACGAGGCTAATAACAGCTCCAAGCCAATCGAGTCTTTTGATGCGGCCAAAGTTGTAGCCCAACAAAATGCCGACAGGCACGCCCACAATCGCTGTGAGACCAAGGATTCCTCCGGCCTCGGTTGGATTTATACCTCGAGAAATCAGAATCGAAGGCATCCATGCCAAAGTTGCATAGAATCCCAACGATTGAATCCCGAAGAAAGCCACCAGCGCCCAAGTAATCGGTGAACGATTAACGGCTGACGACTGCACGTATTTTGCAGATGAAACCACCACGCTGGTTTCAGACTTTTTAGGCTGCTGTATTTGCCACAGAAGGATGGCGATAAAGGCGGGTACCGCCCAAATCACTAGGGCGTCATTCCAACCGCCCAAAGACTTGCTAAGTGGAACGGCCGTTGCAGAAGCGATGCTTGCTGACACCGCCAGCACCGTTGTATAAGCCGAAGTCACTTGTGAAATGCGCTTCGGAAATCGAAGTCTGACAATGCTTGGCAAAAGCACGTTCGCCACTGCAATCGAAAGCCCAGCAACCGCTGTGCCCAGAATCATTGCGGCAAAACCAAACCAACCCCGGATTACTACTGCAAAGAAAATGACCACAGAAAGAATCAATAGCGACCGGTCTAAACCAAAACGTCGACTCATTAGAGGCCCAGCAAAAGCACCAACACCAAAACTCAACACTGGTATGGCAGTTAGCAGGCCCTGTGCACCCAGACTGAGCCCGAGTGAACCAGAGATTTCAGGCAGGAGAGGTCCGATCGCAGCCACTGGCGGCCGAAGCACGATGGCGTAGACCATCAACGCTATGAAGGTTAGAAAGAGCCCTGATCGTTTCGAGGTCATCGAATTCGCCCCTTGTTTGCTAGAGCGATCAAAAATTGCTCTAGCCGAAACTCGGCATTTCTTTCGGCGCCTTTGGTAGCACTGTCACACTCTGCAATCAGCTGCAACATTCTGCCAATACCTTCGTCATCCCAACCACGAATGTCTTCTTTGGCGCGCCCGTAGGCATAAGGGTTCAAAGCCAAACTTTGCGCAGTGGCTCGTGGATCGGCGAAAACCTTAGCCATGGCCCGAACTTTTGCCGCCCACGCATAGACCATTGGAACCATGTCGTTGCCAGTTGCTCTGGCGTGCCTAAACAGAAACACGGACTCCCCCGCTTTTCCAGACAATGCGGCTTCAATAATTTTGAACACATCTGTTTCGATGCGACCGCCAAAGTACTTATCAACTATTTCTTCGGTGATGGTTTCGCTGCTGTCCAGCAGAAGTTGCGAAATAGCCTGAGCTAATTCTGGAATGTCCTGGCTGAAAGCCAGAACCAATGCACGAACCGCGCCATCGGTTACTTGACGCCCCGAGTGTGAAAACTGTGTTTGAACAAACTTGACTCGTTCGTGTTCTTTGTCAGCGCGAGGACATTGAACCTCGATGGCACTCTCGTTTGAACGAATTGCGTCCAACAAGGCTTTGCCGCGAACGCTAGAAGCGTTGTGGCGAATCACCACCGTAGTGTCTGACGCCGGGGACTCCAGATATTTTTTGCCATCCTCAATAAACGCATCAGTGCACCGATCGGCATTTTCGATGAGGATAAGCCTTGGTTCGGCAAACAGCGAAGGACTGGCGATGTTTATTAGGTGGCCCGAAGAGTAGTCACTTGCATCAACTTCATTAATTTCGAGATCAGGGTATTTGTCTCGAAGTTTCTGCTTTATCTCTCTTACAGCTTCCGAGGCAAAGTACTGCTCTGGACCTGAAACGAGCACAACTGGCGCCGGTTGGGCCTTGCGCCATTCAACAATCTTTGCTCGACTCACTCGATTAGCCTAGTCGCCTGTTGCAACAGATAGCGTGTGACTCGATGACTCAGCATTCACGCTTATTGGACCATCGTTGTCGGTCCTAAAAATGTCTGTTCCGAGATTTGAAAGTATTTTCAAAGTAGCTCTCGTTGGGTGACCATATGGATTGCCTCTGCCGACTGAAATAAGGGCCAACTGAGGTTTCAGAGCCTCAATTAGCTCTGGATATTGGTCAGCCGATCCGTGGTGGCTTACCTTTAGAACAACCGGCAATCTTCTATTTACGTTTAGCCAGCCTGGGTGCAATTGCGCCAGCCTCATCTGACCTTTCTCTCCCAAGTCGGCCATCGTGAACAATGTGAAGTCAGCTGCATTCCAGCGCATACAAATGCTTCCATCATTGGGATCATCAGATCCCGAGCCGTGTAACTCCGGTTGAAGAACCAGCCAACTTATCGAGCCGAGAAACCCGTGCAAACCTGCAAAGGCAGTTAACATTCGGTCACTCGAACGCCTCAGTTCTTCAGTCATTGCTAAAGCTTGGGATCGATTGTCTGGATAGTCAGTAACCATTCCAGTTATGACGTGCCTTCGGTCTAAAGCACCAGAAAGTCCCCCAACGTGGTCGGCATCGAAGTGAGTCAAAACCAGCAAATTTATAGTTGTGACGCCAAGGTGGGTTAGGCAGTCATCTATAGGCTTCGGGTCTCTTCCAACATCAACAAGCGCAACTTGCTCGTTGCTGCGAATTAACAGTGCATCTCCTTGGCCAACATCACAGTTGATTATTTGCCAATCCTTAATTGGCCAACCCGTTGAGCGAAAAAACCCAAACGATGCAACAAAAATAAGAGCGAGAACGCAAGCGGTGGCAAGATTCTTTGCCAAGGCGACCTTAACATTCAGAGCACGAAGACTTAGCGACAAAGCTAAAGCAGCCATCAAAACGATGCCCATCACCCCAGATGGCCACCAAAGCGTTGCAAACGGTAAAGCCTGCAATTTGCGAACGATACCAATTATCAAAAACGCGGGGATGCTGGCCAACCATGAAACCATGCCAGCGAGAAGCGGTGACACGATGCAAAGAATGCAAGCCAAGATTCCCAAAACAGTTATTGGTGCAACCAGTGGTTCGACCAAGGCATTCGCGAGCAGCGCATAGGTAGGAATTCCACCCTGCAACTGAAGAAGTATGGGTGCGCACCAAATTTGAGCCGCTGCGCTAACCGCTAACACAGCTGCCAACCAGCCCGGAATGCGAAATCGCAGCCATTTGTAGAACCAAGGTGAAACAACCAAGATGCCGCCGGTTGCAGCAACCGATAGCGCAAATCCAAAGTCCCCTGAGAAGAACGGGTTGAGACAAAGTAAAAGAATCGTTGCCCAACTGAGAGCCGTCATTGCACCCACCGCTCGCCCGGCGGTAATCATGAGGAGAATGGTCAGGCTCATGAAGGCCGCCCTAAGAACCGATGGTTGTGGACCTACGAGCTGGAGATACAAGATCAAGGCACCTATTGAAAGGCTCGTGCGCAACCACCTTCTAAGCGAAAGTTTGGAAAGGCACAGAAAAACTAGACCCAAAACGATTGCACAGTTTGCCCCCGATACCGCCGTCAGGTGCGTGAGTGAAAGTATCTTCATTTGCGCTTTGGTCTGATCTGAAAGCAAAGATGTGTCGCCCACTGCAAGTCCAGCAACCAACGCTTTAGAGTCTTGGCTTGGGCCGCGAAGACTCTTCAAAAATTTGTTACGCAATGACACAAACGGCGAATCATCTGAGCATTTCTGGCTGAAGTTCGCGGGTGCCAACTTAAGAAGCCAAGGCCTATCGTTGCTTTGGAATGGGACTAGTCGCATTTTGCCCACAAGCAGGCACCCTTGCTTGAAATCGTGACCGGTTTGGTCAGCCAGAAGCACGTTGCCATGCATTTTTTTAGAGCCCAATGAAACCAACTCTGCCTGCCAAAAACCTCTTGAGATCTTGCTATCTAGAAGCACCTGAGCATTTACGACCTCAAAGCTGTGTTCAGAAAGTTGCCCAGAGTCAGAGGTTGCCACCAAAAGTGAAGCCGAGACCGCAGCAGACAGCAACAACGAAATGGCAACTCCCGAGAGAATGATCAAGCGGCCTCTTTTTCGATTACTAAGTGCGAAAAGAGCCATGCACGCAAGATGTAACGAGATTGCCGAACCGAAACCCCAATTGACCAGCGAGAAGGCAAAGGCCCAGGTATTGAATGCAAGCAGAACGGGTATCAAAGCGAAACCATGTCTTTGATTGCGGCAAAAAGCTTGTCGCCGATGCCACCGACATGTCGCAGGTCTTCGATTTTCTTAAAGCCGGAGTTGGCATCGCGCCAGTCGATGATTCGGGCGGCTAGTTTGGGTCCGACTCCGGGCAAAGTTTCTAGAGTCGCCTCGGAAGCCGAATTGAGACTTATCGTTGAACTTTTTGCAGGGGAATCAAGCGATGCACCTTTTGCGAGAACAGTTATTTGCTCGCCATCGGTTAGGTTTCTAGCGAGGTTGACGCTGGATTGGTCGGCATTTTTTGTGTAGCCGCCGGCTGCTGCAACTAACTCGAACACCCGCGCACCGGAGGGCATTGAATAGACGCCCGGATTTTGAATCGCACCGACAATATGAACCCAAATTCCGGTCGCCGGAAGTTTGTTTGCGCCGGAATTTGTTGGTTGCGAAAGTGAAACAAGCTTGTTGTTGGTTGATGTTGAACCTGATCCTGAAAGGAAAAACGCTGCTACCAAGGCCAAGGCGGCAGCCACACCTAAGAGTTTGTACCTGGCGCGCTTGTCGCCCTCTAGGGCTGCACGGATGAGTTGCTTTAACCAGGGCACAGCACAAAGTTAGGTTCGCTTGAGAAGATCAAGCATCCAAATCGAAACTCTGTGGAGAACTACTTAGTAGCGATGTTTACAAGCTTTGGTTCGCGCACGATTACGGCAGCAATCTCACGATCGGCAATAGCGCGCTGAACAGTTTCAGACGCCATTGCCAGAGCCTGCAGGGCATCTTTGGTGATGTCCATTGGAACCTCAAACTTGTCACGAAGTTTGCCGTCAACCTGCACGACCGCAATCGTGGAATCCTCAACCAATAGGGACAAATCAGCCTCTGGCAAGGTTGCAAGTGCGACTCCAGGTTGGTGACCCAAACGCTGCCACATATCTTCGGCAGTGTAAGGAGCGAACAACGACAGAGCCTTGGCTACAGTCTCGGCAGCCTCGCGCACTGAAGAGTCACTTGGTCCGGCAGCGCCATCGATGGCCTTGCGAAGAGCATTGACCAGCTCCATGATCTTGGCAACGCCAACATTGAACTTGAAGCCTTCGATTAGAGGACCAAAATCTCGCAAGAACGAATGAGTCGCCTTGCGAAGTTCCGTGTTTCCGCCGGCAAAATCGATCCCGGCTGGTGAGGTCACATCATTGGCTGCACGCCAAGCGCGAGCCAAAAACTTTGCTGAGCCTGAAGGCGAAACATCTGCCCAGTCGATGTCTTCTTCTGGTGGGCCTGCGAAAGCCATGGTTAGTCGGATTGCATCAACACCGTGATCATCAAGCTGATCGCTAAGGCGAACCAAGTTGCCGCGAGACTTTGACATCGCCGAACCACCCATAAGCACCATGCCCTGGTTCAACAAACGGGTGAAAGGCTCTTCGAAATCGATAAAGCCGATGTCGTGAAGCACCTTCGTAAAGAATCGAGCGTAAAGCAGGTGAAGTATGGCGTGCGTGACTCCCCCGACGTACTGGTCGACCGGAGCCCAACGCTTTGCTTCCTCTTGCGGAAATGCGACCTCGGTTGACTGAGGTGACAGGTAGCGCAAAAAGTACCAAGACGAGTCAACAAAGGTGTCCATGGTGTCACTGTCGCGCTTTGCTGGCTTGCCACAGTTAGGGCAGGCAACGTTCACCCAATCTTCGGCTGCACCAAGTGGTGACGAACCCTTGGGTTTCAGGTCAAGACCATCGGCAGACGGAAGTTCAACAGGAAGCTGGTCTTGTGGAACCGGAACTTCGCCACAAGAATCGCAGTGAATAATCGGAATAGGCGTGCCCCAGTAGCGCTGACGGCTAATTAGCCAGTCACGAAGCCTAAAGTTTTTAGCCAGTTTGGCTTTGCCTGACTCCTCAAGAAAAGCAGTGACCTCACGGATGCCTTCGGCCTTGCTGAGCCCATCGAACTTGCCAGAGTTGACCAGCTTGCCGTCACCCGTTGTTGCTACACCCGAGACCTGAGGGTCATCATCGCCAGTGTCAACGACTGTCAGGACAGGCAAGTCAAACTTTTTGGCGAATGACATGTCGCGTTCATCGTGGGCTGGGACCGCCATGATCGCACCGGTTCCATAATCGGCCAAAACATAATCGGCGGCCCAGATCGGCAACTGTTGCCCGTTGACCGGGTTGATTGCATAGCGACCTAGGAAAACGCCAGTCTTTTCGCGGTCTGTAGCCAGACGCTCAATATCATTCGACTGCTTCACCTGGTCAAGATAGTCCTGAAACTTCATGCGAATTTCAGAGTCAGCGCCCGAAACCAGTTCGGCAGCCAAATCGCTGTCTGGTGCAACGACCATGAAGGTCGCGCCGAATAGAGTGTCTGGTCGAGTCGTAAACACCGTCACAGGGGCATCGCGGTTTTCGATTGCGAAGTCAACTTCGGCTCCGTAAGAACGACCAATCCAGTTGCGCTGCATTGAAAGCACCTTAGAAGGCCAGTTGCCCTCGAGCGTGTCAAGGTCATCGAGCAAACGGTCGGCATACTCGGTGACCTTGAAGTACCACTGGGTCAGAGCCTTCTTGGTGACAGCGTTATCGCAACGCTCGCAAAGACCCTGCACTACCTGTTCATTTGCCAGAACCGTTTGGCAAGACGGGCACCAGTTGACGTTCGAGTTCTTGCGATAGGCAAGGCCACGCTTGTAAAACTCTAAAAACAGCCACTGGTTCCAGCGGTAGTAAATCGGATCACTGGTGACCAGGACTCGATCCCAATCGAAAGAGCACGCATAGCGCCTCATCGAAGCGCGTTGCTGCGCGATGTTGTCGTAGGTCCAACCCTTTGGGTCTAGGCCACGCTTGATAGCGGCGTTTTCAGCCGGCAAGCCAAACGAGTCCCAGCCGATCGGGTGCATCACGTTGTAACCCTTTTGCACCCAGTAACGGGCAATAACGTCGCCTAGCGCATATGCCTCGGCGTGCCCCATGTGCAGGTCTCCCGACGGATACGGGAACATGTCGAGAACATACTTGGTCGGGCGCGTGTCGCCATCTTTGCCCGAGTTGAATGGCTTTAGCTCGTCCCAAACCGGCAGCCATTTTTCCTGAATGGCGAATACGTCGTATTCGTTTTCTGGCGTGTTTTGCTCGGTCATTTGCTCTTCTTCGGGGTTTGCGCCAAGTTGGCTTGGTGGTCTTACAAGGTTACCAAGTCAGGCACTCACTCACCTGCAGTTGCGGCCGACCAAGGGTCATCGGCACCGAGAGCACGCAATAACGCTTTGGCCTTCAACTTCGTTTCTTCGAGTTCGGCTAACGGATCAGAATCGATGGTGATTCCGCCACCGATTCCAATGGTTGCCACACCTTCACCGAAAACCAGCGTTCGAATAGTCATGCCCAAATCTGCAGCACCATTGAAGCCAATGAACCCAACGGCCCCGCTGTAGATTCCACGTTTTCCCGATTCGAGACTTTCGATGATCTCGATTGCTCGCAACTTTGGAGCGCCTGTCATCGAACCGCCAGGAAAAGCGGCTTCGATAGCATCAATCACCGATGCGCCCGGCGCTAGCCGCCCCACCACGGTGCTGACCAACTGGTGAACAGTTGCATAGGTTTCAACTTCGAAAAGCTTTGGCACCTCCACGCTGCCGACCTCGCAAACTCGCCCCAGGTCGTTGCGCATTAGATCGACGATCATTAGGTTTTCTGCGCGTTCTTTTTGGTTGCCAGAAAGTTCGGCGGCAATTTGGGCATCTTCGTCAGCGTTATTTCCTCGTCGCCGCGTGCCTTTAATTGGTTTGCTGCTAATCGAGCCCTCGGCGGTTGCATGCAAGAACTGTTCGGGCGAAGCACAAACCACCGACTTTTCTCCGAACCTGAGAAAAGCCGAATATGGCGCAGGGTTTTGTTCTCGCAATCGCAAAAAGGTCATCAACGGGTCAACGCTTGTTTCGACCGAAATCTCATTAGTCAAACAGAGCTGATAAACGTCTCCCAGCGCAATGTGCTCTTGCGCTTTGGAGATAAGTTCAAGATATTTGTCCTCGCCATGGCGAAGTGTCGGTCTCCAAACATCACCGCCTGAAAAAAGGTCGCGATATTGAGCTTGTTGGCCGCCAACAAGTGCAAATCTCAACAAGGCCGCCGACGTCCAGTGATCGAAGTCATCCTGGTTTTCAAACGCACCAACAAACCAAACCGTTCTGGCGTCGTGGTCGAAAACAATAGCCCGATCCACAAGCATTAGCGCGTCAAAACTTTGCTCAAAACCTAAAGCACCGACTACTCCAGGTCGAAACTCAAATGGCAAATCCAAATCGTGTTCGACTGAGAGCTTTGAGAGCACATTCGACAGGTTGGCTCTTGACCCAAGGTTCAGTTCTCCGTTTGCGCCGCCGATGACCGAGAAACGGTGCTCTTGGTGACTTTCGCGATCAAGCCAAAAAGCGTGGTCGTGCGAACCATAGAGAAGCACGAATGCATCAGATGGGTGCAGCCACGATTCGAGCGACTTCGCATAAAGGCGCATGTTCGACTCCATCTCAATCTGGCAACGTTGAAAAAATACACGTTCGACACCTAATAGATTAGGTGTGATTGGGTTACTGAGCCGTTAGAGAGGTTGAAATGCAAGGCGAGAGCCTCTTTTTCTGCCTGCGTGACGGTGAACTTGTTGCCGCAAACGAATCAAACAACCAAGATGCCCGCTTGGCGGCTGCCGACTCTTGGCTTGTCGATGACGGCCGTGTTCGTGCGCTCGACCTGCACTTTGCCAGGTTCAGGTCTGCGATTGCAAGAGTGGCACCTGACCACGAGCGTTATCTGGATAAATTTTTTGAAGCCGTAGTTGCGGCACTGCCACGAACTGGTCGCTGGTTTCCGCGAATCGAATTTCACGCCGATGCAGCAAGTGAACATCACCTTCATCTGAGACTGCGCGAAGCACCAGAGTCGCAGAACACCGCGACTCTATGGACTTTGGATGAGGCAGACCCTCGATTCGATTCAACTATTAAAGGTCCTGACCTCAGTCTTGGGCAGCAGCTTCGACGCCGAGCAAATATCAACGGTGCAGATGAGGCCGTGCTGCTGAACGTCGATGGGTTGCTGCTGGAAGGCGCTCTCTCAAGTTTGGTTTGGTGGCGCGACGGGGTTTTGTGCGCACCTGGTCCGAACCTTGCCTGGCTGCCCAGCGTAACTCGCGAATTGGTCTGGCAGCTTGCCGAGCAAATGGGCATTAAAACGTGTTTCGAATCGGTTAAACCTCAGAGTTTGAACGGCCTCGAGATCTGGTTGCTGAGCTCGCTGCACGGCATCCGTGTGGTTACTGGATGGAGTGAACTGCCTGACGGGCCCGCAAACGCGGAACATGCGGACGCGTTCAATCGACGACTGAGAATGCTGGCCAAGGCTCTCGATTAGTTAGTGCCAGGGTTGCGCAACTGCAAGTTCTAAATGCCCTGCGTCATTCGTGAGAAGATTTTTAGGTGACCCAACTAATCACCTGGCTGCTCCACTCAATCGCGTCGGTTACTCCGATTCTGCGAGAGCTGATCGCGTTGGTCGCTATTTTATTTGAGACCTCGCTTTTTCTTGGACTCGTGGTTCCTGGTGACACAATCGTCATCGTCTCGGGCACGGCGGTGGGTGGTGTTGGTGACTTCATTTCGCTCTTAATCGCGGTCTTGATTGGCTCGCTCATCGGCGAATCAATAGGTTTTTGGCTTGGCCGCTTCTTCGGTGCTCGCCTTAGAGCCAGCAAACTTGGCCAGAAAATCGGCGATCGAAACTGGCAACTCGCAGACACCTTTGTCGAAACTCGTGGAGGCATTGCCGTTGCCATTTCGCGATTCTTGCCAGTTCTGCACAGTTTGGTGCCTGTCGTTGCAGGCATGACCAAGATGCGGTACCGCGTTTTCATTGTTTGGACGTTCGGAGCCTGCACGATTTGGGCGGCAGCGTATATCTCGCTCGGTTGGATCGCCGGGGCATCTTGGTCTCAGTTTTCCGGAAACCTCAAGTGGGGCGGCGCAATCTTCGCTGCAATTATTTTGGTGATCGCCGTAGCGTTTCACTTTGCCAAGCAGCGACTCGAAAAGGCTGCCGAGCGAATGATCGAACAGGGCGAAGACTCACAGGCTGCAATCGCCGGCGGAGTGCAAGTTCAACCAGAGGGCGAGAAGTAGGCATGTGCGGTCGATTTGTGGTCGCTCGAAGTGTTAGCGATTTGGTCAAAATTTTTGAGGTTGACGAGGTCATCGGTGATGTTCCTGGTGTTTCTTATAACGTGGCACCGACACAAGACATCGCAATCATCGTTGATCGTTCGTTTGAGAAAGCCGAAGATGGCTCACCGATCGGTGAACTTAGTCGTGAGATTCATGCCGCTCGCTGGGGTCTGGTTCCTCGCTGGTCTCAAGGTCCGGCTTCGAGCGCTCCACTGATTAATGGCCGTATTGAAACAATTCTCGAGAAGCCTTCGTTTAAGGAGTCGGTTGTTCGCCGTCGCTGCGTGATTCCGGCCTCGGGCTATTACGAATGGCATGTCGCTGCCGACGGAACCAAACAGCCGTTCTATATCAATGCCGGCGATGATGGCATGTTTGCCTTGGCTGGGCTTTATGAGTGGTGGCTTGATCCGTCAAAAGATAAGTCTGACCCGACTCGCTGGTTGCTGTCGGCGACAACGATGACCAAACATACTTCGCCAGAACTTGCTCACATTCACGATCGAAATCCTGTGCTTTTGAACGCAGAAACTTTCGAGGCCTGGATTGACCCTCACATCGAGGGTGATCAAGACCTTCTTGATGCCGTTTCGGCTAGCTCTGATGAAGTGGCATCCGAGGCTCTGTTCTATAAGGTTTCGCCTGAGGTAGGCAAGGTTCGAGTAAATGAACCTAGCCTCATTGCTGCCATCTAGAGGCATCTCTCAACCCTTGGTTTAGGGTTTTTGCACCGACACACCAACCCCAATTTGATATGTCCGTGGTCGTTCATACACTCTAGTTATTCGAACAGATTTTCGAATAGAGAGATGGTTGTAAAAAATGGTTCGGGTCGATGAAAACATCACCGTGGCGGTCGACAAGACAGGAGATCCGATCGGTTTTCTGTGGCGCAATGGCAGTTACTTGGTAGCCGATAAACCGGTGCGCTGGTTCGCGAGGCGCGAATGGTGGGTAGAGGCTGCCCGAGTTCAAAGAGGAATCGGTGCCGGCATTCTCGAGGTAGAAATGTGGCGATTGATGGCAATCGAGGCCTCAGCTAAATGTAAAAACCAATACGAGCTGTTGCACTTTACGATTGACAACACTTGGCGCCTGGTACGCGTTTATAGCTAGATCAAAATGTCGAGTTTCACTCACCTGCACGTCGCCTCTGCCTATTCTGGTCACTTCGGTGTTACCCGGCCAGAAATACTGGCACAGGCGGCAGCGGCGGCTGGTGACAGTGCTCTGGCTATAACCGACCGAGACGGTCTCTACGGCGCCGTGAAGCACATCGGCGCCTGCCTAAAACTTGGCATAGACCCGATCGTCGGAGCCGATCTTGCAGTCACCGATGAATCGGGTTCTGCGCTTGGTCGTTGCGTAGTGCTAGCCCATGGGCAAGACGGCGGCCTGGGTTGGACTGCCCTTTGCGCAATTGTTTCGTCTGCTCACGCAAGCGGAAAAAAGAAAGATGGAATATCGATAACACTCCCCCGGCTTGCCGAACTAGCCGTTCGAGACGGTGTTGCACTTGTGACTGTCTTAGTCGGGCCGAATAGTGACTTTGGCAAAGCAACACTGATAGCCGACCGCAACATTGCCGCCAACAAACTATTGAAATGGCGAAAAGCGTTGCAAGCAACCGGCAGCCTAGGTGTTGAAATCGTTAGCCACATCACAGAACCCGGAACAGACTTTTGCAACCAGCAGGCACTGCGAATGTTGCAACTAGCCGACTCAATGGGTGTTCCAGCGGTTCTTACGAATGCCGTTCGCTACCTTCAACCAGATGACGCAATCACAGCAGACATTCTCGACGCCGCCAGGCATCTTGAGCCTCTTGGCATGTTTCAGGCACAACCGAACGCTCAGGCTTGGCTAAAAACTTCTGAGCAAATGAGCCGGCTCGCTCACGAGATAACCCAAGATGGCGACAGAGCTAAGCAGTTGCTCAACTCGACACAGTCGCTAGCCGATCGCTGCCGACTGAACCCTGAGAACGACTGCGACTGGGGAAACCCGAAAACTCCAGAGAAAAGCACCCTGGGCATCGAAGGCAACCCTTTTGAAGTCTTGTGGCAACGAGCCAACGCCGGAATCGAATGGCGTTACCCAAACGCCAAAGAGAAACTTTTAATCGACGTTCGTCACCGTTTGAGCCAAGAATTAATCACCATAAATCGGCTAGGTTTTGCCACCTATTTTTTGACGGTTGCCGATGTAGCTCAAATGATTCGTGACATGCGCATTCGCACAGCGGCTAGAGGGTCTGGGGCAGGATCGCTCACCAATTATCTGCTCGGCATTAGCGGTGTAGACCCGATAGAACACGACCTGTTGTTCGAGAGATTCTTGAGCGTCGAGAGAACCAGCCTTCCAGACATCGACATCGATGTTGAATCGGCAAGGCGGCACGATATCTATAGGGCAATCTTCAAACGCTACGGAAGCAACCGAGTCACGTTGCTTTCTATGCAGTCGACCTACAGAGGCCGCGGAGCGATGCGTGACTCTGGTTTAGCGCTGGGTTTAGATGACGACCAGATAGACCAGATAGCCAAGAACATGTGGCGATTCAGCGCCAGAAGTTTTCGAAATGCGATCGCAGTAAAACCCGAACTTGCCCAGTTAGCTGAAGCCATAGAAGAAGATCGCAAAATGAATCTTCTAGTAGATATCACCGAACGTCTAGACCGGCTGCCTAGGCATATTTCGATGCACCCATGTGGAGTGATTCTAGGAGATGCAAGTTTGCTGAACCTCACTCCTGTCGAACCGAGCGGCTTGGGATTGCCAATGAGCCAATTCGACAAAGACGACATGGATCCCATGGGCATGCTCAAACTGGACGTTCTCGGTGTCAGAATGCAAAGCGCCATGGCCTATGCAGTTCGTGAAATTGAGCGTGTTCGTGGTCAATCAATCGACCTCGACGCTATTGCTCGCGATGACCCACAAACATTCAAAGACATTCGTAGCACCAACACTCTCGGTATTTTTCAGATCGAAAGCCCAGGCCAAAGAGAACTAACCGGAAAACATCAACCTACAGAATTCAACGACCTGACCATCCAAATTTCTCTCTTTAGGCCAGGTCCGATGAAAGGCAACATGATCGCACCGTATTTGGACGGTCGACACGGTTTTAGAGTGCCCGAATACATTCACCGAGACCTGGAGCCAATTCTCAAGGAAACCTTCGGAGTGGTTATTTTTCACGAGCACGTCTTGAGAATTCTCAACACAATGACGGGGTGCGGACTAGCCAAAGCAGACGAATTTAGGCGAAACCTCGAAGATCCTCGACTCTCGGCAACTGTGCAAACATTCTTCAGGCAAAAAGCCACCGAGCGCGGCTATTCGGCAGATGTAGTGCAGAAAGTCTGGGAGGTTCTAGAAAGTTTTGGGTCTTTCGGTTTCTGCAAGGCACACGGCGCAGCCTTTGCCCTGCCAACCTATCAAAGCGCTTGGCTAAAGACTCACTACCCAACTGAGTTCATGGCCGGGCTTTTCACACATGACCCAGGCATGTACCCGCGTCGACTTCTGCTATCAGAGGCAAGAAGATTGGGTGTTCGAATTCTGCCGATTGACGTAAACCATTCAAGCGATGAATACCTAGTTCAAAACGCGCCTCGGCGAACCACCGACCCAACCGAACCTAACGTTGGTGTGCGAATGGCTCTCACCGAAGTTCAAGGCATCAGCGCATCTGAAGTTCAGCGAATCAAAGACAACCAGCCCTATCAAGACGTTGCCGACTTTTATCTCAGAGCCAAACCCTCACGCAGAACTCTTGAGCGTCTAGCTCTAGTTGGCGCACTCGACGAGATTGCTGGCCTGAATGAACACACCCGCGGTGACATTCTCGTTAGGGTGCGCGAACTCAATGCGGTTGTAAAACGGCCGACTATCGACCCTAACCAGCCGATGCTCGACTTCACGGTCGTCGAGCGCATGCCAACCGGAAACCAAGACTTCACACCCGCAGACAAAGTGCGCAGGGAACTAGAGATTCTGAGGATGGATGTCTCGCAACACGTTCTTGAAGAATATCGAGAAATGCTTGATGAAATGGGCGTGATTCGATCGAGTGAACTGGTTTCGCTTAGAGGCAAGACCGAGGTACTTGTTGCCGGAGTTCGAGTGGCAACCCAAACTCCCCCAATGCGTTCTGGAAAACGAGTCGTGTTCGTAACACTAGACGATGGCCACGGTTGCTCTGATTCAACATTCTTCGATGAGGCTCAGCAACGTTGCAGCAACATTCTGTTCAACAACAAACTATTAGTGATTGCAGGCAAGACCAGAAGAACCGGGGTGAAGGGCGTCTCACTCATGGCAGAAAACGCCTGGGACCTAAAAGAACTATGGGCAATCTGGCAGCAACAAAAGGCGCAACAAAGGAACTCCCAGAAAATTGCATAAAAGAATTTAAGCGACCTGAACTGAACGCTTAGCTAACCCCATAAAGTAGCCATCAATTTTGGTTTCTACCGGCTTTTCAACATTCTCAGAGGCCCCCAAACTAATAAACAGGGGCGTGAAGTGTTCAACCGTTGGGTGTGCATAAGGCATGCCGGGGGCGAGTGACTTGTAGTTAATCAAAGACTCAATGTCACCGATGGCAAGAGCTTCGGCAGCCCAGTGATCGAACTCCGACGACCATGCCGGCGCCTCGGCATCGGTGCGCCAATCGCGAATAAATGGCAAACCGTGCGTCATAAACCCAGAGCCGATTAACAACACGCCCTGGTCACGAAGAGGTTTTAGTCGGCGACCAAGTTCGAGCAGTTTGATCGGATCATGAGTTGGCATCGACAGCTGAATAACTGGAATGTCAGCCTCGGGATACATGACCTTCAACGGAACCCAAGCACCATGGTCAAGCCCGCGAGACGAGTGGCGGTGCAGCGGTTCGTTGTCTGGCATCAAGCTAGCAACCAAGTCTCCCAACCAGCCAGCGTCTGGGGTGTCGTACTTCATGTTGTAAAAACGCGGAGAAAAACCGCCGAAGTCATAAATGAGCGGAGTGTTAGCCTGCGTGGCTGAGATAGAGATCGGCGCAGACTCCCAGTGCGCCGAAACGATGACAATTCCTGCAGGGCGTTTGAGTGATGAAGACCAAGCTTGAAGTTGAGACATCCAAAGTTCATCGTCCAGAAGCGGTGGAGCTCCGTGCGAAATGTATAGAACAGGTGTTTTGCTTTCAGTCACGAGTTAAGTAAATACCCCTTGACTAAAAAAAGCAAATACTAGATCGCCTTTGCTACGAATTCTGCCAAGACAGCATCAGTCGAAGAGGAACCAACCCGAGATGCGCCTGCCTCGATCATGTCAATGATGGCATCGAGAGTTCTGACTCCCCCCGAAGCCTTGACCCCAAGCCTGGTTCCTACTGTTGATCTCATCAAACGGATGTTTTCAACTGTTGCCCCCGAACTTGCAAAACCGGTTGAAGTCTTTACATAGTCAGCGCCGGCGGCTTCGCTTGCATGGCAAGCTGCAATGATTTGTTCCTCGTTTAGCAACGCCGTCTCAAAAATGACTTTCACAAGTGCCTTCGGGTTGATGGCCTTGGCCGCTGAAACTACGGCGCTGATGTCAGCAGTGACCGCATCGACGTGACCAGCAACTAGCCAGCCAACGTTCAAAACCATGTCTAGCTCGACGGCGCCGTGTTCAACGGCCTCTACGCTTTCGGCAACCTTAGTTGCCGTTGTGGTGGTACCGTGTGGAAAACCAATCACGGTTGACAAAAACACTTGCGATTCAGAGAGAAGTTCTCGCGCTTGCTGCACATCGCTAGGCCGAATGCAAAGACTTGCCACCTTGTTTCGAATTGCGATTTCTGCACCGTTTTTGATGTCAGACATGGTGTTCTCTGGCCTCAAAACCGAGTGGTCGATAACACTGGCTACTTGCTCGAGACTCAAACCACGATATTTTTTACTCATAGAAACGAGTCTAGGTGTTTGATTCGAATAGAAACCTAAGGGCGCTTGGCGCAAACCAAAACTGGCACGTCTTACTAGCAAGTGACCCGAGGCGGCGAAGTTTGAAACTTAAAGCAAAATGGGAACCGATTCGGTTCCCATTTCTTTTGTGGACCTGAGGGGATTTGAACCCCTGACCCCCTGCATGCCATGCAGGTGCGCTACCAGCTGCGCCACAGGCCCATGCGCTTTTCAGCAACCTGTCTAGATTACTACAAAGTTGAAGCCTTGTTTGCCTCAAGTTTGACCACCGGGCAATCATTCCAAAGGCGTTCGAGAGAATAAAAGACCCTGTCCTCTTCGTGCATCACGTGCACGATGACATCACCAAAATCTAGCAAAATCCAGCGAGCAAGAGACTTGCCTTCACGTCTGAGTGCTTTTACGCCCTGCTCCAAAAGCTTTTCTTCGATGCCATCTGCGATGGCGGCCACCTGTCGTTCAGAACGTCCAGAGGCCAGCAAAAATATG
>CAILJO010000083.1 GCA_903834635.1 uncultured Micrococcales bacterium
GTGGGCGCTAGTCGAGCCAGCCTTGTAGGCTAACACGATTTTTCGTGGCGTTATTTCGAAGCCACGCCCAAGACTTAGAGGTTTTCGACGTCTGCTTGCTTGGCGCGAACGGCCTCGGCGGCAACCTTGAGGGCTGCCAACTCGTCGGCGTCAAGCGGGGTCTCGACGACCTTCTTGATTCCGCCCTTGCCGAGCTGAGCCTCAACACCAAGGTAGACACCCGAGATGCCGAACTCGCCGTCAACCCATGCGCAAACAGGGAACACTGCGCCCGAGTCCTCGTGCACAGCCTTTGCCATGCGAGCGACCGCAGCCGATGGAGCGTAATAAGCCGAACCGGTCTTTAGCAGCGCAACAATCTCGGCGCCACCGTTGCGGGTGCGGTCAACTAGCTCGGCAACCTTCTCGGCGCCAAGAACATCGACAATCTTCTTGCCGTTGACGGTCGATACGCTCGGAACCGGAACCATGGTCTCGCCGTGTGAACCCAGAGTCAGGGTCTTCACGTCGGCAACCTTTGCACCAGTTGCCTCGGCAACGAAGTTGGTGAAACGTGCGGTGTCTAGCACGCCGGCCTGACCGATCACGCGCTCCTTAGGAAAGCCCGAAGCCTTCTGTGCAAGTGCGGTCATTTCGTCCAGCGGGTTTGAAACCACCAAGATGACTGCGTCGGGTGCGTGCTTTGCAATGTTCTTGGCAACGCCTCCGACGATGCCAGCGTTGACCTCTAGTAGGTCCATGCGGGTCATTCCTGGCTTGCGTGGCAGGCCAGCGGTGATCACAACAATGTCGCTGCCGGCGATTGCCTCGTAGCCCGAGCCGTCAGGCATCGTGGTGGCACCAACAACTTCGGTCTCAAAGCCCTCAACTGGGCGTGACTGGTTGATGTCGAGTGCAACGCCCTGTGGCTTGCCGTCGAGAATGTCGGTTAGAACGACGGTCTCAAAGATGTCGTATTCAGCTAGGCGCTGTGCAGTGGTGGTGCCGTAGAAACCTGCTCCGATAACCGAAACTTTGCCGCGACGAGACATTGTGAACTCCTTTTGGGATTTGTTGGCTTGTCTTAAGCCTATTACTTAGTGATAGAAGTGACGTTCGTTGGTGAAGTACATGGTGATTCCTGCCGCGTTGGCTGCATCGATGACCTCTTGGTCGCGCTTCGAGCCGCCAGGCTGAACCACGGCCTTGACGCCGGCCGCGATCAAAACCTCGATGCCGTCGGCGTAGGGGAAGAACGCGTCAGAGGCGGCAACCGAACCGTTTTGGCGGCCGGCTGCGCGGTCGACGGCTAGACGGCAAGAGTCAACGCGGTTGACCTGCCCCATGCCGATACCGACCGATGCGCCATCCTTGGCAAGCAGAATCGCGTTCGACTTGACCGCGCGGCAGGCTCGCCAGGCAAAGATCAGGTCGTTGAGCGTGTTGTGGTCGGCCTTCTTGCCAGAGACGAGCTTCCAGTTGGCCATGCTCAGGTTGTCGAAGTTATCTGCCTCTTGCAACAGCAGACCACCCGAAATCTGGCGCAGTTCGTGCTTTTCGCGCGCGAAGTTGGTTGGCAACTGAAGAATTCGAAGGTCTGACTTCTTCATCAGAATCTCGAGGGCTTCGAGTTCATAAGAAGGGGCCACGATTACTTCGGTGAAGATTCCCGATAGCTGTTGAGCCATGGTCTTGGTGACTGGGCGGTTGGCAGCAATGACGCCACCAAAGGCCGACATAGAGTCACAGACATGAGCCTTGGCGTGGGCATCGGCAATCGGGTCTTCCGAGTTTGGGTCACCCAGTGCAATGCCACAAGGGTTGGCGTGCTTGATGATCGCGACGGCCGGCTCGGTGTGGTCAAACGCTGCGCGAAGTGCTGCATCGGCGTCGACGTAGTTGTTGTATGACATCTCTTTGCCACTCAGCAGGCGAGCTTGGGCGATGCCCGCAACTGCATCGTCACCGGTGCGAGCATAGAGCGCGGCAGCCTGGTGCGAGTTTTCGCCGTAGCGAAGCACCTTCGACAAATCGGCGCTAACTTCTATGCTCTCACTGAAGCCCGGGTTCTTCGTCTCGTTGTTGGCATCTTGGCCGGCATCGCGACGCCACTCGTTTTGCAACTCGTTGGCAAACCAGTTGGCTACCGCCGAGTCATAACGTGCGGTGTGAGCAAAGGCGGTGGCTGCTAGTTCGCGACGTTGAGCCAGGGTGGTGCCACCCGACTGAACTGCAGTGATGATGTCGCCATATCGAGCTGGGTCAACGACGATGGCCACGTTGGCGTGGTTCTTTGCCGAGGCGCGAACCA
>CAILJO010000084.1 GCA_903834635.1 uncultured Micrococcales bacterium
CGGTCATGAAGTTGGTGCCAATCGATGAGGCTCAAAGTCCAATCACTCCAGGTTTCGGCGCCGATCTTTTTGATGGTTGGGACGACGTCGACTGGAACGCTCTCGATAAAGAGTTCAACCAACTTTTCAAAGATGCCTAATGCTACGCCGAGCGTTTCTCGACACCCAAGTTGCATTCTGGATGGCAACGGGCAGCAAACGTCTGAGTGCTAAGACCCTCAAGGCAATCAATGCTTCTCGCGAGACTGTGGTGTCTGCCATCTCGCTAGCAGAACTGGAACAGAAAGCACTGCTTGGCAAACTTGCTGCTCCGATTGGTCTCGCCCAACGCTTCATGGACCAGGGAGTTTTGATCGAATCATTTGGAATCGAAGCCAGCGAGCAGTTGAGGCGATTTCCTCAACTGGCCAAACACGACCCGTTTGACCGGATGATTCTGGCTCAAGCTGCAGCGCAGTTTGGAACCGTGTTTTTCACCGCCGACTCGGTTTTGGCAGAGTTAGGTCTCGATTGGATTGTCGACTGCCGATAGCTGCCCTCACTAACGGGTAACCTGCTCTTATGAGCGATTTGAATCAAGTTGGCGAGCAAGACTCGTGGCGTTGTTGGTTGTGCGACACCGTTGTTGACCCTGAGGCTTCGGTGAACTCAGACCTTGGCCCGAGTGTCGACAGCTATTACGTCGCCAAGGCCAAAAAGGGCAGTGCTGCGGTCGAGCGCTTAGCGCATCGTGGCTGCAACACCATGAAGGGCAAACACGCTCCCGTTGTTCCATGGTCTAAGGATCTGATTTTGGGCGACCCAGCACCGATCGTCGAGACCGTTGAGCGTCTTGAGCGCAAGGGTGGGCGCGAACTTGTGGCACAGTGTGTGACCGACCAAGATGCCGCGGCGGCATCGGAGTGGTTGCTCGACCGGCTCTCACGTTTTGCTCCGAACATGCGTTTTTCGACCGTAATCAAGCAGGGCGGCGGGCAATACCTGTTGCAGTTGGTGTCGGAATAAGGGGAATAACCCTCGCTGAGTTAGGTTGGGTTCATTATGACCCCAAACAAGACTGCCTCTGCTCCTGCGCCCGCATCTAAAGCCTCGTGGTTGGCGCTCGCCGTGCTTCTCGGCGGAATGTTCATGGCTTTGGTCGACGCGACCATCGTGAACGTCGCATTGCCTTCAATTAAGACCAGCCTTTCGGCCACCGAATCGACTCTTTCTTGGATCATCTCGGGCTACGCTCTGACTTTTGGTCTCGCACTGATTCCGTCTGGCCGCATTGGCGACCGCCTCGGCCACAAGTGGGTCTTCATCATCGGCGTCGGGCTCTTCACTGCAGCCAGCGCTTATTGTGGTTTCGCACAGAACGACTTTGACATCACGTTGGGTCGAATTCTTCAGGGTCTCGCCGGAGGTATCTTTGTGCCGGCCGTGGGTTCGTTCATTCAGTTGTTGTTCCAGGGTCGCGAGCGCGGCAAGGCCTTTGCGATCATGGGCTCGGTTATTGGTATTTCTAGCGCGGTCGGTCAGATCGCCGGTGGTTTGCTGATTCAGGCCTTTGGCGAGGCTGAGGGTTGGCGTTGGGTGTTCTTCGTGAACCTGCCAATCGGCATCGCAGTTGCTCTGTTCGGAATCAGCCTATTGCCTAAGGGTGACGCACATGCAGATCGTTCGAACCGCATGGACTGGCTCGGTGTTTTGCTTTTGAGTGCAGCGCTAACCGCAGTTTTGATTCCGCTAATTCAGGGTCAGCAAGAGGGCTGGCCAGCCTGGACCTGGTGGACCATGGTTGCCGGTGGCTTTGGCGTGGTTCTATTCGGCGCCTGGCAGGTCATCTTCACCAAGCGCGGTGGGTCAGCGCTGGTGCCACCTCGACTGTTTAGTCACGCAAGCTTCACCTTTGGCAGCATCCTTGCGCTGGTTTACTTCGCGGCGTTCACGTCAATCTTCTTCACACTGTCGATCTTGTGGCAGGCAGGTCTTGGCCACACCGCACTTGAGTCCGGTCTGTTGACACTGCCATTTGCAATCGGCACCGCGATCTTCTCTTCACAGAGTTCAAAGTGGGCTGCCAAGCTCGGCCGTTCGGTGCTAGTCATCGGTGCCGTGCTGATGGTTATCGGTCTTGGTGCCACCTGGCTGATTCTGAATAACGTTGGAATCAACGATCTAAACAACTGGATGTTGCTGCCTGCACTGTTCGTCGCCGGCGCCGGAAACGGCTGCTTCTTGGCGCCGAACGTTCAGTTCATCGTCGCAACCGTTGAGAACTCAGAGGCCGGCTCGGCGAGCGGTGTTGTTCAGACCATGCAGCGCATGGGTACGGCAATCGGTGTTGCCGTGATCGGTTCGATCTTGTTTGGTGCCATTCACAAGGACCAGATTCGAAGCGCTGCCGATGCGGCTGCACAGTTCAAGACGGGTGCCACTGACGCAATGTTGATGTCATTCATCTTGGCTGTCGTTGCGCTTGTGCTGGTATTCAGCTTGCCTCGACGAATTCAGTTGCACGGTGCGCCGTCGGCTGCACCAAGCGCTGAGTAGTTTTTAGTATTCGCCCTTAACAACAAAGAAGGTGCCGCGAATTTCGCCAGCGAGCTTTGACTTCTGTCGGGCGAACTTGAACTTCGTTGCTAGTTCTTCTGGAACATCCATGCCCATCGACAACTTGAAACCAACGGCGCGCTTTTTTGGGTCAACCAGGTTGTAGAGAACGTTGATTGAGAGTCCGCTTTCATAAAACACGTATGTCCAGCGAATGTCCTCGACGTGCAGTTCGACAACCTCGAGTGGCTTCGATGCGATCACGATGTCGCGCTCAAGCAGCACTTTGGCCACATAGTCGACGAGCTTTTGGTTCTTCGAGGCTGGGTCGGTGGCGAACTCAACGTTGTACTTGTTCTTGAAATAGCGTGCTTCGTTGGCGCGAAGGCCAGCGAGGGCTTCGGCAACCGGAGAAGACTCGAGCCCTTCGGTTGAAACGTTTACAAAATCTACGACGTGCGACATGGCATCCTCTTTTTCGGCCCTCGGCAATCCTATGCCCGCGAGGCATCCGAGTCGACGGCGAGCCCAATAAACTAGGCTGTTTTTCATGACTTTGCCCTTTCTTTATTCAGTCGAGCGTGAGTACTCGACCTCGATCGAAAACCTCTGGAAGGCCTGGGTTGAACCTGCCGCGCTTGCCGCTTGGTATAGCCCGACCGACCTTTCGGTGGCAGCCGGTTCGGTTGAAAACGCTGCCGAAGTGGGCGGCGTTTGGGCCGTCGGCGTCGACGTGCCTGCCTATGGTTTTGTGGCTTACTTTTATGGCACCTACACCGAGGTCATCGAGCACCAGAAGCTCGTTCACACCATGTCTTACACCCAGGATGCCGCCGAGTTCGAAGCCCGTGTTGCTGCGCCGACACACGATGTTGTGATCGAGTTCGAAACTCGCGGCGATAAGAGCTGGGTGAAGTTCAGCCAGTTCGGTCAGTTGCCTGAGGGGCAGGACCCATCACAGCCGAAGGCGGGCATGGAGAGCTACTTCAACAACCTCGGCAAGTACCTAGGCGTCTAGCGCGTGATCGCAAACACCCCTCAGGCGAACGATTTTGTCGAGGTCGCTGTCTTCGATCGCGACGGGATCATCGAGTCAAGACATCGTGGCATCGCGGCACTCGTTGGGCCCAATGGTTCGTCAATCGCCGAGCTCGGCTCATCGAAAAAACTCATTTATCCGCGCAGTGCTGTAAAGCCGATTCAGGTTGTCGCTATGCGTCGCGCAGGTCTCGCTCTTGAAGGTGCGCAACTTGCTATTTGCTGTGGCAGCCACCAGGGAACGGCCGCCCACATCGAACTCGTCGAGAGCATCCTTCGTGGCGCGGGTCTTGAC
>CAILJO010000085.1 GCA_903834635.1 uncultured Micrococcales bacterium
CGCCAGGAATCATGCGCGAGAAGCCGTCGCTGACAATCGGGTTGGTGAAAAAGCTGCCGCAACTGAACGTATCTCGGTCGTTTGGGTCGAGCACCATGCCTTTGGTGGCGCGGGTTTCTAGCACGGCGGTTCGTACCTCGGCCGGCGTGGTGACTGGGCGACCGACCGCTTCGGTCAGACGTGAGAGCGGCTCGGCACCGAGGCTGGCGTCTTGCAAATCAAACTCGACCCAGGTGATCAAGCCGAGGCGACCGGCCTTGAAAATACTGTCGCGATAGCCAAACCCGAGTTCAGCATTAGTCAGCTCGATTACCTCGTGGGTCAGAAAATCCAAGAACTCGACTCGGGTGATGGTCTTCGAAACCTCTTGGCCGTAAGCCCCGATGTTTTGCACCGGCGAGGCGCCGACGCAACCAGGAATGCCACTGAGCGCCTCGACGCCAGTCAGGTTTTGGGCGACGGTCCAGGCGACGAAGTCATCCCAGTTTTCACCTGCCTGAGCCCGCACAAAGTTGCCCTCGCGCTCGATGCCCTTGTTTTCGGTTTTGATGACGGTCACGTCGCTTAGGTCATCGGCCGCCACAATGTTGCTGCCACCGCCGAGCACCACCCAGTTGTCGCTCTCGTGCCACACGCTGATCGCGGCATCGATGAGTTCGTCGCGGGTGCGCCCAACTACGATGCCTGCAGGCACTCCGCCCACCCCGATGGTGGTGAGTTCGCTGAGCGGTTGGGTCATGGTCTGCAGCCTAAAGCTGAACGCGCGCCTGAGCCTTGCCGAGAACGGCGGTCTCGTTGAAGATTGCGGTCAGGTCGATGCGCACCTGGTTGTTCTCGGCGTCGATTTCGCCGACCTTGCCGGTGACTGTTAGCAGCGCGCCTGCGGCGGCATCGACGAGCACGGGCTTGGTGAAACGCACGCCATAGTCGATGACTTTGCCGGCGTCGCCAACCCATTCGGCGGCAACCTGAACGGCAACACCCATGGTCAACATGCCGTGGGCGAGCACGCCTGGCAGACCGACCTTTTGTGCGAAGTCGTCTCGGTAGTGAATCGGGTTGAAGTCGCCCGAGGCACCGGCGTAGCGCACTAGAGAGTCGCGGGTGAGCTTGAAGGTGCGGCTGCCAATCTCTTGGCCAACCTCTAGACCTGCAATGTCGATGTGGGTCATTCGTCTCCCCTAACTACGAGCGTGCTGATGGCGGTGCAAACGAGGTCGCCGGCGGCATCGTGGATTTTGGTTTCGAAGGTGATCATCGAGTGAGCTCCGAGGCTCTTGACCGATGCAACCTGAAGTTCGCTGGTCAGTTCGTCGCCGGCCACGATTGGGCGGGCGTGAATGAAGCGCTGGTCGCCGTGAACAACACGGCTGAAGTCGATGTCTGCCTCAGGGTCGGCCAGCACGGTTGCCAGGCTGCGCTCCTGAATCACTACCGCAAAGGTCGGCGGGGCAACGATGTCGTCATAGCCGGCTGCTTGGGCGGCGAAGACATCGTGGTTGACGGGGCTGGTGGACATTACGGCGTTTGCAAACTCGCGCACCTTTTCGCGGCCCACAAGGTAGGGCGCTGTGGCGGGATACTTTTTGCCTTCAACACTTGGATTAACCATGCCTCTAAGCCTAACGAACGGGTTATCAACAGGTTTGATTTTGTTTGGTTGCGAGCGGTCGCCGATGCCTAGCCTTGCCGCATGTTCAAACCTTTTCATGTTAGAAAACTTGTAGTTTCGTTGACCGCCGGGGTGCTTTTGCTCGGTCTTTTCAACACCGATGCCGCCGGCGCAATGCCAGCCCCACCCGCGCCGAAACCAGTGTCGAAGGCGGTCGACCGTCACACTTGCGCCGAGGCAAAGGCTGGTCGCGTTGGCTGTTTGGCGATTCGGCGAACGATCACGGTGAATGGATTTTCTCCTCGCGCCGTGCGACCGAGCGCCCTGGTGCAGCCGAATGGTCAGGCGGTTTTTGGCATGACCGCTTTGCGCAAGGCCTATGGCATCAGCGCTAGTGGCTCGGCAAATAGAGTGATTGCGATCATCGACGCTTTTCACGCAGGGTCGGCTTTTAGCGATCTGAACGGCTATCGCTCGGCCTTCGGCTTTGACGGGCTCACGAACTGCACTCGAATGTCAGCTGCGGCGGCTGCGGGTCAGCAGTGTTTTCGACAGCTTCGCCAGGATGGTTCGCCATCCACCGGCGATACCCAAGATGTCGGCTGGGCCCAAGAGACAGTGCTCGATGTCGAGATGGCTACGGCGATGTGCCCAGGTTGTTCGATCACTGTGATCGAGGCAGCCAGCACCTCGTTTGCCGATTTCAATGTCGCAGTCGAACTTGCGGCCAAGCAAGCCGGGGTGGTTGCCATCAGCAACTCTTATGGTGGCCCCGAGTCAACCGAAGGCAGACTGCAAGGTTATGAGCACGCTTATCAAACTGGCATCGCGGTGGTGGCTTCGTCGGGTGACTCTGGTTATGGCGTTGAATCGCCCGCGTCGTTCGAGCACGTGATTGCCGTTGGTGGCACAAGTTTGTCGGTTGATGCCAAAGGTGCTTGGTCGGGCGAAACAGCTTGGAGCGGCGCTGGCAGCGGTTGCGCGATGGGTCGTGCGCCGGTTTGGCAAGACTCGTCGATGACCCACTGCCCTGGCAAAGCCAACGCCGATGTGTCGGCGGTGGCAGACCCAGCCACCGGAGTTGCGGTGTTCTATGACGGGCAGTGGGCGGTATTCGGGGGCACCAGCGCCTCTGCCCCGATCATCGCTGGGCTGTTCGCCCTCAAACACAACTTTGGCAAAGCTGGGTCGAGCAGGGGCACCGCTGGTGAGTATCTGTGGGCGCACTCCGGTTCGCTGCACGACGTGGACTC
>CAILJO010000086.1 GCA_903834635.1 uncultured Micrococcales bacterium
GTGGATCAACCAGCGGTTGCTCATAAATCCGAGTGATTCAAGAAAGGGGTCGGCGCGATGCCGACCCCTTTCTTCACATTCATAGTCAAATCTCGGCACGACCGCGGCTGGCCACGCTTCTGAAATTTAATAAGCAAGAAAGGTAACCTAGGGGAGTGCTTTATAACATCGTTTTTAGGTTGATTTTCGCCCGATTTGACCCAGAATTCATTCATCACGTGGTCGCCTTTGGTTTACGTGCCGCATCACCGCTCGGCGTCACTGCCCTTGGAAAGTTAAAGCCGGATCAGACTAAAACGGTTTCGGCCATGGGACTCGAATTTGTTGGCCCATTTGGTTTGGCGGCAGGCTTCGACAAGAATGCCAAGATGGTCAGGCCGCTCGCTGACCTCGGTTTTTCTCATATCGAGGTTGGAACTATCACGGCCATTGCCCAACCTGGCAACCCAAAGCCGAGACTCTTTAGGTTGATTTCAGACCGAGCCCTGATCAATCGCATGGGCTTCAACAACGATGGAGCCGAAGTAGTTGCTAGACGCCTGGCAAAACTTCGTGCCAAGAACAAAAATCTTCCAGTTATCGGCGTAAACATTGGCAAGAGCAAAGTGACTGCCGTCGAAGACGCCGCTAATGACTACCGAAAATCGGCAAAGTTGTTGGCACCTTTTGCCGACTATCTAGCGGTCAACGTTTCGTCACCCAACACACCTGGTCTTCGGTCACTACAAGACGTTAAAGCCCTGGAGCCCATACTGCGGGCAGTTCTTGCCGAGTGTGAATCGAAGCCGGTCTTAGTGAAGATTGCGCCAGATTTAGCCGACGAAGACATCCTTGCGGTGGCTGCACTTGCGAAACAGTTGAAGCTTGCAGGAATCATTGCCACCAACACCACCATCTCAAGGATTGGACTCAGAACATCACAAAGTCGAATCGATGAGATCGGGGCCGGTGGACTTTCGGGTGCTCCATTGAAAACTCGTGCGCTCGAAGTGCTGATGCTTCTAAAGGGAACACTTGCAGCCGATCAGATCATCATTTCGGTGGGTGGCATAGAAACGGCAAAAGAGGCCCAAGAAAGACTCGACCTTGGGGCAACCCTGGTTCAGGGCTACTCCGGCTTCGTCTTCGAGGGCCCCTTTTGGGCTCGCAAGGTTAATCGCGGGCTAAAGCAATAGAACGTCGGCAAACTCAGCTTGTTTAGACCAGGCGGGCAGGCGGACTCTTAGTTTCGGCTGGGTCAAACACAGCGACTGGAGCGAGGATTTCTGCCGCGCGGCGCATGACATCGTCTGAGATCTCAATCTCGAGGGCACCGATGTTTGAGGTGATTTGTTCAGGCTTAGTCGCTCCGACAATCGCACTCGAAACATTCGGGTTCTTGAGTGTCCAAGCCAATGCGAACTGTGCCATCGTGGCACCGCACTCTTCTGCCAGCGGGCGAAGCTCTTGCACCTTGGTCAAAACATCTTCGGTCAAAAGACGACCCATTTGAGCGCCGGCTTTTTCGTCTGCGCCACGAGAGCCAGCCGGGAGTGGCTGACCCGGAAGGTACTTGCCGGTCAGAACACCTTGAGCCATTGGCGACCAAACAATCTGGCTCACGCCCAGACTCTCTGACGTCGGAATTACTTCTGCTTCGATAACCCTCCACAGCATCGAATACTGTGGCTGGTTTGAAATCAACTGAAAGCCAAGTTCCTTAGCAAGCTTGTGCCCTGCAGCAATCTCTTCTGCTCGCCACTCTGAAACACCGATGTACAGCGCCTTGCCTTGACGCACGATGTCGGCAAATGCCTGCATGGTCTCTTCTAATGGAGTCTCGTAGTCATAACGGTGAGCCTGGTAAAGATCGAAATAATCTACTCCCACGCGCTTGAGTGAGCCGTTAATCGACTCCATGATGTGCTTGCGAGATAGACCGTGGTCATTCACTCCACGCTCAGCGACCGGCCAGTAACACTTGGTGAAGATTTCGAGACCCTCGCGTCGTTGACCCGCCAAGGCCTTGCCAAGTACTACCTCGGCGGCTTGGTTGGCATAGACGTCGGCGGTGTCAAACGAAGTAATTCCGCCGTCCAGAGCTGCATGCACCGTGGCGATGGCATCCTTGTCATCAATCTGGCTGGCGTGCGTGATCCAGTTTCCATAGACCAATTCGCTTACTTTGAAACCACTGTTTCCTAGGTATCGGTACTTCATTTTTTCTCCTCAATGAGTTGTTTTGCCAATGACTCGACATGCGAATGCAAATCGGGAATCCAGTGTTCTTGTTCCGGTTTCATCAAAACTGATCGCATAATTCTTGCCGACTCGGCGTTTTCGGTCAAACGAATTCCACGCTTTGCAAAGCCATCGGGTTTCATCACGTAGGTCGCCAGGTGGATCTGGTTGCTTCGGTCTGTCTTGGCGGACCTCTCGAAAATTTCGTGAGATGCCCAATCCAAAGTCGACATGTCATCGAACCTTGGGAGGTAGGCAAGTATGTCGAGTTCTGGTCGCTGTAAAGGGGTTAGGTACTCAGAGTCGGCGATCAGATCGTGCCAAGCCACGGCCGCACGTCGACCACCAAGCAATACCTGACCCAAACCGGCCTCGGTCAGCGGAAAGACTTTCAAGGTTGCCCACAAAGCGGCTGCCGATGCCCCCGCACGTGAACACTCCAGTTGGATTTCGCCAAAGTGCAGGTCTTCGCTTGCGAAGTATGTGTAAGGCGAGTCGTGCTTGTAGAAACGTCCAACGCTGACATCTCGGAACAAAACGGCGCCGCAGCCGTATGGCTGCAATCCGTGTTTGTGAGGGTCAACCACCACTGAATCCGAATCTGCAATGGCTCGGTAGTGACGCGCCGTCTCAGGATCTAGGTGGTTGTCTGCGATTAGTGTGAAAAACCCGCCATAAGCGGTGTCAACATGGACCCTTGCCCCATAATTACGGGCTAATGGAATGATGTCGGCAAGCGGATCTACGGCTCCTAAACCTGTTGTTCCAACAGTGACAACGACCGTGCCAATTTTGCCGGTTTTGAGTTTGGTTTCGAGATCATCCAAGCGCATGCGTCCCTGTGAATCGGTTTCGATGCCTATGGTGGCTACATTCAAAACCTCGCCCATCCGAGTGTGGGTGTAGTGGGAGTCTTTGCTGTGTGCAATGGATCCGCCAGGATTTATCTCTCGGCTAACCCACAGGGCTTCGAGGTTCGCGGTGGTTCCGCTCCAGGTCAGGTGGCCAAGATGCTCCGCTGGGTAGCCGAACATTGTTGCCAAATCTTTAACCAGCTCGCGCTCCAACATGGTGGTTGCTTTGCCGCCATCGATTGAATGATTGTTTGGGTTGATCATCATCGTGGCGATGTAGGCGGCCATTGCCACCGGGTGAGGTGGCTTTAGCATTTGGCCGGCATAGTGCGGGTGAAAATAGGGAAAGTTGTCGTCTAGGCGATCGGTCAGTTCTTTTAGAACCGAAGTGACTTGACCCATTTGAGCTTGAAGAGATGGATGAACCTCGAAGCCTCCGTAGGTGCCTTTGAGCTCCTCGATGGCCGAAATGACCTGCGGTGCGATATCGCTAAGACGAATCTCTTTGCGCGATTCCACTGAAGACTCCTTTGTCTTGTTAGGCAGTGTTGGGCGGGTTTAGCCTATCTTGGTTCCGCGCTTCACCTGAGGCTTTGGAACACGCAATGGGCGCATTTGCAGTGAGCGCATGGCAACATACATAGTCATGCCGCGCTCAACCTTGCTGGCACCGAACTTTTCGGCAAGCGCCTTCTTTACGCTTCGAGCTAGAAAATAACCGTTAACCGCTACGCCGAGGAATGTGGTCCACAAGAGAACCAACAACCCGATTTGCAGGGCGTAGTTGTCGATGGTGGTGAAAACCACTGAGATCACCAGGATTGGCACCATGAGTTCGCCTACCGAAGTGCGAGAGTCAACATAGTCGCGTGCGAAACGCTTTTGCGGGCCACGATCACGGGGGCCAAGATAGCGTTCTTCGCCAGCTAGCAACCCGAGTCGCGCTTCATTACGTTTTGCAGTGGCTGCCGCTGCCGCGGCTTTGCGGCCTTCCTTGGAACGATCGCCTACCAGTGGGCGACGGTTAGCGGCTTCGCGCTCTTTGCGTGACGGAGTCGGGCGGCCCTTGCCGGCTGCCTTTGAGTTTTCGTTCGAAGTTTCTGACATTCACTAACCTTCTCGGGATGGTTTCGAACTTAAGATTACCTTTATGAACGCATTCAATGAGCCACAGCCAGTTTCTGAAGAACTTTTGAACCAGGTGAACCAAGCGGTCACCGACGAGTTCGCGCATCGAGTCGGAAATCTTTGCGACTTGGTTCGAATTCCAGGCATTGCTTGGCCCGCATTTGACCCAAACAACCTTCAACTGAGCGCGGCCGCTGTTCGCGACCTGTTCGCGAGTTTGAACATCTTTGATTCGGTTGACATTGTCACCGCCAAAATGGGAGACACTGACCAAGATGGCTCGCCGGCCATTCTTGCCCACCGCGCAGCCAAAAACGGCAAGCCACACTTTTTGCTCTACTCTCACCATGACGTGCAGCCTCCCGGCCCAGAATCAGACTGGCAAACCCCTGCATTTGAGCCAACCGTCAAGGACGGTCGAATCTTTGGCAGAGGGGCCGCTGATGACAAAGCGGGCATCGTTGCCCACGTGGCAGCCCTCAGCGTTTTGAAGCAGATCGCCGGTGATGACTTTGAGGTTGGTATTTCTCTGTTCATCGAGGGAGAAGAAGAGGCAGGTTCTGAATCGTTCAGAAACTTCTTGAACGAAAACCAGGCCGCACTCGAGGCGGACGCCATCATTGTGGCTGACTCAGGCAACTGGACTGTCGAAATTCCCGCTCTCACGACCACGCTAAGAGGTGTTGTTACCCAGCAGATCGAGGTTCGCACGCTTGACCACGCTCTTCACAGCGGAATGTACGGGGGAGCGTTGCCTGACGCGACGATGGCGCTAATTCGCACGCTGGCCAGTCTTCACAACGAGGATGGCTCAGTTGCGGTGCCTGGCCTCACTCACCGCCCTGCGGCTGAGCTTCCTTACAGCGAGGAGGCTTTTCGCAAAGACAGTGGGTTGCTCGATGGTGTGAGCACAATCGGAACAGGTTCGTTACTCTCGAGAATCTGGACTCAACCGTCGATCACCGTGATTGGAATGGACACCAAGCCAGTCGATGTGGCATCGAACACGATGTTGCCTAGCGCTACCGCCGTGATCAGCATGAGAATCGCGCCGGGCGACGACCCAGACGAGGCAACAGAAAAGTTGCGCGCTCACATCCTTGCCAACGCACCATTTGGCGCAAAGGTGACCTTTGGTCCGCACAGCAGCGGGCGCCCGTTTGCGTCTGACACCGAGGGCTGGGCGTTCAAAATCGCCAAAGATGCCCTTGGCAAGGCCTTTGGTCACGAAAGCGTCGAAATGGGCGTGGGTGGCAGTATTCCATTCATCGCTGACCTAACTGAGGTGTTCCCTAGTGCTCAAATCTTGGTTACTGGTGTCGAAGATGCCGATTCTCGGGCACATAGCCCTAACGAATCTGTTCACCTGGACACACTCAAGGGAGCAATGGTCGCAGAGGCACTGATGCTTCTGAATGCCAACGCGCTGAGTCGAGCCTAAAAGTCGCCTGGCCGACTTAACGCGAGGTAGAATTGAGTTGTTGAAGGAGCAAAAATGGCTGAAACCATGACCCACGGAGTAACACTTACTGACACCGCTCGCGACAAGGTAAAAGCGCTTGTAGGAGCCGAAGGTCGCGACGATTTGCGTCTACGCATTGAGGTCAAAACCGGAGGATGCTCAGGTTTCATTTACCAACTGTTCTTCGATGAGGTTCTCGAAGAAACCGATGCAATTCGCAACTTTGATGGCGTGGAGGTTGTCGTCGACTTCAAGAGCGTTCCTTATCTTGACGGTGCATCTATCGACTACGAAGACACCATCCAGAAGCAGGGTTTCACTATTGACAACCCAAACGCACAGAGCACCTGCGCCTGCGGCGACTCATTTAGCTAAATAACCCCAAAAACTTGCCCTACCTCGGAGTTTCGACCCCGACAGCCTTCGGGCAAAGCGTAGGATTAGACAGTAACGATTCGAAATGTGAAGGGTCGATTGTGCTTTCAAAGCGTGCAATGCGCCTGGCCTCGGTGCCAATTGTTCTTAGCTCAGGTTTGTTGTTGTCTGGCTGTGCCGACATCACCGCCGGATTCAACCAAACCGTAAAGGATGCAGGCCCAGGTCTTTTGCCTAGCGGTTCGATCGGTGCCACCAACCACACCCAAACAATCACCGACCTTTGGGTTGGCTCTTGGGCCGTGCTCTGGGGCGTTGGAGTTATCGCATGGGGGCTCATGATTTGGGCAATCATTGCCTACCGCCGCCGCAAGGGTGAAAACAGCATTCCAGCCCAGTTGCGCTACAACAACCCGATTGAGGCCTTGTTCACGATTGTTCCGCTGATCATGGTTATCGGATTCTTTGCCTTCACCGCGAAGTCGATGGCTAGCGTGGAGGCTCCTGTTGAGGGTTCTCGTAACGTTCAGGTCATTGCCAAGCAATGGTCGTGGGACTTCAACTACACCGACTCAAAGGTTCACGAGGTAGGAATCCAATCGCAGTACGCGGGGGAGCCTGGCTATAACTCTCTGAACGACGTGCCAACCCTTTGGCTTGAAAAAGATGTTCCGGTTCACATCAAAGAGAACTCACGCGATGTTGTGCACTCATTCTGGATTGTTGACTTCTTGTATAAGAAGGATGTTTTCCCTGGACAGACCAACAATATCTACTTCACTCCCACCAAGTTGGGTGTCTTCAAGGGCAAGTGTGCCGAACTCTGTGGCGAATACCACTCGATGATGCTCTTCAACGTTCGAGTTGTTGACAAGGCTACCTACGATGCCCACATGGCAGATCTTGCTTCAAACCCTGCCACCAGCGGACTGCTAAGCAACAATTTGCAGCGTAACCAAAATCTTCCGGGCGACAACCCGAACTCTGAAGGATAAAGACCATGGCTAATACTCCAGACAAAAAGTCCAAGGGCCGCGTTCTTGTTGACTGGTTGACCACAACCGACCACAAGAAGATCGGTTATCTATACCTCATCACCTCGGTGATTTACTTTGTGATTGCTGGCGTCATGGCGCTTGTCATTCGTGCTCAGCTCACCATGCCTGGTCTTGAAATCGTTGGAAGCAAAGAGCAATACAACCAGCTGTTCACGATGCACGGCACCATCATGTTGCTCATGTTTGCAACACCCCTGTTTGCGGCATTTGCAAACATTCTCATGCCGGTTCAAATTGGTGCTCCAGACGTGGCATTTCCTCGCCTTAACGCTATTGCCTATTGGTTCTATTTCTTTGGTTCGTTTGTCGCGGTGGCAGGTTTCTTCACCCCACAGGGCGCGGCTTCGTTTGGTTGGTTTGCTTACGCGCCACTTTCAAACACCACTTTCTCACCAGGGCTCGGAGGAGACCTGTGGGTCTTCGGCCTTGCATTGAGCGGTTTTGGAACGATCATGGGTGGTGTCAACTTCATCACCACCATCTTGACCATGCGCGCGCCAGGCATGACCATGTTCCGCTTGCCTATCTTCACCTGGAACACTCTCGTCACCTCGATTCTGGTCATCATGTGTTTCCCGCCTCTAGCTGCGGCTCTGTTTGCTCTCGGAGCCGACAGAAAGTTCGATGCGCACATTTTTGATCCAGCAAACGGTGGCCCTATGCTTTGGCAGCACTTGTTCTGGTTCTTTGGTCACCCGGAGGTATACATTATTGCGTTGCCTTTCTTCGGCATCGTTTCAGAAATCTTCCCTGTTTTCAGCCGCAAGCCGATCTTTGGTTACAAGACCCTGATCTACGCAACCATCGCTATTGCAGCGCTTTCGATGACCGTTTGGGCTCACCACATGTACGTGACAGGCCAGGTTCTGTTGCCGTTCTTTGCGTTCACCACCATGTTGATTGCCGTGCCAACCGGTGTAAAGGTGTTCAACTGGATCGGAACCATGTGGAAGGGCTCTATAACCTTTGAAACCCCCATGCTATTTGCACTCGGGTTCTTGGTTACCTTCATTTTCGGTGGTCTAACCGGTGTGATTTTGTCATCGCCTACGCTCGACTTTCACCTCTCAGACAGCTATTTCGTTGTAGCTCACTTCCACTACGTGGTCTTTGGAACCGTTGTTTTTGCCATGTTCGCTGGAATCTACTTCTGGTACCCAAAGATGACCGGAAAAATGCTCAACGAGAGAATCGGAAAAGTTCACTTCTGGCTGCTGTTCATTGGCTTCCACACGACCTTCTTGATTCAGCACTGGCTAGGCATCATCGGCATGCCGCGCCGTTACGCGACTTACCTTCCTGAGGACGGCTTCACCTGGATGAACGAGATTTCAACCGTTGGTGCCGGCATTCTTGCGATCTCGATGATTCCGTTCTTCTGGAACATTTTCATCACCTGGCGCAAGGGGGAGAAGACCACTCTCAACGACCCATGGGGTTATGGTCGCTCACTTGAGTGGGCAACCGCAACCCCATTCCCACGCCACAACTTCACGTCGATTCCTCGCGTTCGTTCAGAATCGCCAGCTTTCGATTTGAACCACCCAGAGTTTGCCTCACCAGACGCTCAGCCGGTGGTTGCCTCAACAAAGAAGAAGGGCTAACTAAATGCGCACCAACGCACGTCTTTTTTGGTTGCTTACTGCTTTCTATGTGCTGGCTGACGCCGGTTATGTGATCAGCACCTACAGCGCCTACGGCAAGTTCGAGGTAATTGGCTCTGCTGCTATTGCCATGCTTGTTTTCATGTCGGGATTCATTGCCTTCTATCTTCAGAAGACTTTCCGTGTTCAGGGTCCAGTTCCTGAGGACCGACTCGATGCAAACATCGAAGATGGCGACACCGAGATTGGGTTCTTCGCCCCATGGTCTTGGTGGCCGTTCTTCTTGGGTGCCTTTGGCGCACTGGCCTTTGCATCGCTAGCAATCGGTTGGTGGCTTTTCATCATTGCGTTCCCTCTGTCGCTTGTAGCGATTATCGGGTTTGTCTTTGAACACAGCCGCGGTCAGCACGCTCACTAAAGCTTAGTTTCAGTTAGAACGTCAGTCTTCGGGCTGGCGTTTTTTCGTTTCGCGCTACGTTGACACGAAACAGGCAGGGATGCCTGTATTCTCGCGGCGTGCCAAGTTTCTGCGTCGACGGCTAAGAAGTGTAGAGGGCTTTCAACAAGTCTTTGCATTGCTTGGGGTGGTTCAACCTGTAAACGGTCACAGATGACGGCGTCGCGGCTTGTAGCGCATCGAATTCCTTACGCCTGCGCTCAAAAGTGGTCCACGCCCAAAGCACGATGTTCTCGTCTGGGTTTCTAGTGAAAAGGTATTTCCACGACTCACGATTTCCGTTCCAGAGCGTTGTCCCAAGCAGCATCCTGCCGAGGGTGCGGCGAATAACCCGGCGCATCACTACCGCTCGACTGTAGTCGAGAATCACGAGAGTACTGCAGCGTGACAGGATGATGTCTTGAACTTGGCGGTAGTTTCCATCAATCACCCATGCCTCTTGGCTAGTGAACCTCTGCACCTCCGTTTTAAAGTCTTCTAGAGGCAAAGGAGTCCAGTTCGCCTGGTGGTGGATCGAATCAAGTTCTAGGTGGGCCAGATTCTCGTTCGTAGAGATTCGCTTTGCAAGAGTGGTCTTTCCGGTACCGGATGTCCCAACAAGATAAACACGCACGATACAAACTTAAAGCAAAACACCCGACCGTAAGACAGTCGGGCGTTTTGTACTGGGTGCTACTAGTGAATTTCCTTGTGGTCGTGTGCAGCCTTCAACTCGAGAGCGTTGACTGGTGCCACTCGGTCTTCAAAGTAGAACTTTGAGAATCCAGAGCGAATGCGGGCTCGAATGGTGATCTTGCCCTTCGCATTTGGTCGGGCGAGGGTCGGAGCATAGTCCTTGAAGTCAATCAGCTTCCATGCTTCGAACTCTTCCAGCGGCTCGTGAACCTCAATGTATTCACCGTGTGGCATGCGAATGATGCGGCCAGTTTCACGGCCGTGTAGAACGATTTCTCTATCCTTGCGCTGCAATGAGAGACAGGTGCGCTTGGTAATGATGTATCCAAGGATAGGCAACACGATCAACATGATCTGCATTGTTGACAAGACCTGGTTTAGCGACAACTTGAAGTTGGTAGCCAATAGGTCAGTAGCTGCACCGGCCCAGAGCACTGCATAGAACGTCATACCGGCAACGCCGATTGCGGTGCGGGTAGGAGCGTTACGAGGACGGTCTAGAACGTGGTGTTCGCGCTTGTCTCCAGTTACCCAAGCTTCGAAGAATGGGTAGGCGGCAACAAGGACCGAGAACAAGATTCCTACGACCAATGGCAACAGGATGTTCATTGATAGCGTGTTGTGCCCGATGACGAACTCTAGGTGAGTAGGTGCTAGACGAAGCGCCCCATCAAGCCAACCGATGTACCAGTCGGGCTGAGTTCCAGCGGAAACTGGAGATGGGTCATAGCCACCGTAGTTCCAAACCGGGTTGATGGTCACGTTTGCCGCAACTAGAGCAATCACGCCAAACACGATGAAGAAGAAGCCTCCAGCCTTGGCCACGTATACAGGCATGAGTGGGTATCCAACAACGTTGTCGTCACGACGGCCCGGTCCTGAATAGTGAGTGTGCTTGTGGATTACCACCGTGAAGAGGTGGATGGCGACGAAGACCAGAATCAACGCTGGAACAATCATGATGTGAAGGCTGTACAAGCGAGCCACGATGCTCTCGCCAGGGAACTCTCCACCAAATAGCAGGGAAGAAATGTATGAGCCGATCCAGGGGACACCCTTGATCATGCCGTCAATGATGCGAAGACCGTTTCCTGAGAGAAGGTCGTCTGGAAGAGAGTAACCGGTGAAACCGCCGGCCATTCCAAGCACAAACAAGCCGAAACCGACTACCCAGTTGATTTCACGAGGCTTGCGGAAAGCGCCGGTGAAAAACACTCGAAGCATGTGAAGTCCTGCAGAAGCAACAAATAGCAACGCCGACCAGTGGTGAATCTGGCGGAAGAGCAGACCGCCACGCACCTCAAAAGAGATGTCAAGCGTCGAGGCATACGCGACTGACATTGAGGCACCCTTTAGCGGGCCGTAAACGCCGTCGTAGATCACTGGGGTCATTGCTGGCTGGAACCAGAAGGTCAGGAACGTTCCAGAGAGCAGAAGCACCAAGAACGAGTAAAGTGCGACCTCACCGAGCATGAACGACCAGTGGTCCGGAAATACCTTGCGGCCGAATTCCTTCAGGATTCCTGCTACTCCGACTCGCTCGTCGAGGTAGTTAGCGGTACCTGCGAGGAAACCGCCCTTTTTAGCTTTAGCAGTTGCGTTGCTCATCTTTAGCGCTCCCAGAAGCTAGGGCCGACAGGTTCATTAAAGTCGCTCTGAGCGACTAGGTAACCCTCTGAATCAACTGCGATTGGCAGTTGAGGCAGTGGGCGAGAGGCAGGGCCAAAGATGACCGCGCACTCGTTTGCCAAGTCGAAGGTCGACTGGTGGCAAGGGCATAGAAGGTGGTGAGTGTGCTGCTCGTATAGGGCAACAGGGCAACCCACGTGAGTACAAATCTTTGAATAGGCCACAATTCCGTCGTAGGCCCATTTTTCGCGACCTGGAGACGGGTTTAGAACACTTGGCTCGACGCGAACTAGAAGCACTGCAGCCTTAGCCTTTTCGTTCAGATACTCCGAGTTCAGTGTTCCGTCGTCGTTGCGCTCGCGCAAAGTTTCTGGAATCACGTGGAAAACCGAACCGATGGTTACGTCTGATGCCTTGATTGGGGTGCCGTATGGGTCTTTTGCAAGACGAGTGCCCTTAGCCCAAGCGGTGTGGCGAAGCTTCTCTTCGACGTTGGAACCTAGCGGACCTAGGTCGGCGAATAGCACGATCCCTGGCAGTGGGAACAAGGCAATTGCTCCGTACAAAGTGCGACGAATCAGCTTGCGGCGGCTGAATCCCGACTCCTGATTGGCAAGGTTGATGATTTCAACTGCGCGAGCACGAACTTCTTCTGAGCCACGTGTTTGGTGACGAGCTTCAGAAACCTCGTTGTCTACCATGAGCGTCTTAGCCCAGTGAACTGCACCGATACCGATAGCCAGCATTCCAAACGAAATACCTGCGCCGATGAGCAGTGTGCTTAGGCGCACCTGGCCCATGGTGATGTTGCTAAGCGGGAAAGCAAAGTACGCGTAAATGGAGAACGCGCTGGCGATCATTGAAAATACGAACAGCGCGGTTACTTGTCGGGCGGCAGCCTTTTCGTGCTTCTCGCTCTTGTCGGTCATGCGCTCACGGTGTGGCTCCATGCCCGGGTTCTTGATGGCGTCCTTGTCGATTACGGCAAGGCCACCCTCATAGTCGTGCTCACTATCAAATGGCTTCACGACGTCTTTAGAGTTGCTCACTTAGTTCTCCTTGGTTGCAAAGCTAGTTGGACTTGGCGCCGAGCCAAATTGTGATTGCTACGATTCCACCCAACATGAAGATCCATGCGAATAGTCCCTCAGCAACTGGGCCTAGGTTCGCTAGTTCGTCACCGCCAGCAGAAGGGTTGTTCTGAACGTATGTCAGGTATGAAATGATGTCTTGCTTGTCTTTAGGAGTCAGGTTGGCATCGTTGAATACAGGCATGTTCTGAGGTCCCGTAAGCATTGCCTCATAAATCTCCTTAGGCGATGCTTCACGCAGGCTCGCAGCCCACTTGCCTTCGGTTAGAGCGCCACCGGCACCTACTGCGTTGTGACACATTGCACAGTTGATACGGAACAGTTCACCGCCGCGAGTCGAGTTTCCAGCGGTTGGATCCAAGTTACTGGTAGGCACCGCAGGTCCAGGTGCAAGTGAAGCCACATAGGCTGCGAGTTGCTTGATCTGCTGTTCGGTGAACTGCGCAGGCTTGTCCATAAGCTGAGGACCTGAGGCTGCACCAGGCATACGTCCGGTGCTGACCTGGAAGTCAACAGAAGCAGCGCCCACGCCGATCAGGCTAGGAGCAGCCTTGGTGCCCTCGGCATTGCGACCGTGGCAAGATGCACAGTTCGCAAGAAACAGTTGATTGCCTGTCTTGATGTCCTGTGCCGAGTATGGGGTTTCGCTCTTTGCGCTAACAACAGCGTTTGCAGCGGCATAGCCACCGCCTGAAACCAGCAGACCAGCAAGAATCACCAAGATTGCTGCGTATGGACTGCGGCGAGCGTTGTTTTTGTTTCGCTTGATAGCCATCGATTTGGTTTCTTTCGTTGTTATTTCAAAACGTAGATGATGAGGAACAAGCCAATCCAGACCACATCGACGAAGTGCCAGTAATAAGACACAACGATTGCGCTGGTTGCCTCGTAGTGGCCAAACTTCTTGGCGGCAAAGGTCTTTCCAATCACCAGCAAGAACGCGATAAGTCCGCCGGTTACGTGCAAAGCGTGGAAACCTGTGGTGATGTAAAACGCACTTCCGTAGGAGTTAGAGCTAAGCGAAACACCTTCGTGAACGAGAGTTGCGTATTCCCAGACCTGACCAGAAACGAACATCGCTCCAAGCGCGAAAGACAAGAGGAACCACTCGACCATTCCCCACTTGACTGGAGACTTACCGGTTGCGCGAGGTTGAAGGCGCTCAGCAGCGAATACACCGAACTGCGCAGTGAACGAAGAGAGCACCAGGATGATGGTGTTTGTCAATGCGAAAGGCACGTTTAGGTGCGGGGTGTCGGCCGCCCAAATAGCGGGGGAGTTGGAGCGAAGGCTGAAGTACATCGCGAACAAAGCGGCGAAGAACATAACTTCGCTGCCCAACCAGACAATGGTGCCAACCGAGGTTGCACTTGGGCGGTTGATGGTGGTCGATGACTTGAGTGCTGTGGCTGAAGACATGGCTTAAGCGTAACACTTAGGTAACGGCGGACCAGACAAAATGCCCTGCAAACACGCTGAATTTGACCGATAAACTTGCTAAATGACTTCAACCTTAGACTGGCCGACAGTTCTCGGCGGTTTGCTTGCAAAAAACGACCTGACCCGCGATCAGGCACGCTGGGCTATGGATCAAATTATGTCGGGGGAGTCGAGCGAAGCCCAGGTCGGAGCCTTCATGATGGCTCTTCGCGCCAAGGGCGAATCCGTGCAGGAATTGGCTGGTCTGGTCGATGTAATGCTAGAACGAAGCGTGATTTTGGACACCGGATCCGACGGAGTGGACATTGTTGGCACCGGCGGCGACCTTTATGGCACGGTGAACGTTTCGAGCATGGCGGCGATCCTCACGGCCGCCGCAGGCATCCCAGTGATGAAGCACGGTTCTCGTTCGGCTTCTGGCAAGACCGGTTCGAGTGAAATGCTCGAAGTTTTGGGGGTTCGACTAGATCTTTCGCCAGAACGAGTAGCTGACGTTTTTCGTGAGGTTGGGCTTACTTTTTTCTTTGCACCGGTTTTTCACCCCGCAATGCGTCACGTGGCCCCGATTCGCAAGGCCTTGGGGGTTCCGACCACTTTCAACTTTCTAGGCCCGTTGGCGAACCCAGCCCAGCCAATAGCAACCTCGCTAGGGGTTTCGAACGCACAAATTGCACCTCTGATGGCCGCCGAAATGGCCTCGCGCGGGCGTACAGCCCTTGTTTTTAGGGGTTCTGATGGTCTTGACGAGCTCACCACCACCGGAAACAGCCACGTTTGGCAGGTTTCTGGGGGAGAGGTGACCGAATTTGAACTCAATCCCCTAGATTTGGGGCTCAAAATGACTAAGGTCGACGATTTGGTTGGCGGAGACGCACACTTCAACGCCCAGGTGGCTCGCATGGTTCTCGGCAAAGATCCTGAGGATCGCGACCTGAGTGCTGTGCGTGAAATCGTTTTGCTAAATGCTGCCGGTGGAGTGGTTGCCTACGAACTCGCCAAAAATGCTGAGCTAGGCAAAACAGACTTGACCGAGAGATTCAGAGATGCACTGGTGCGCGTGCGGGCTGTGCTCGACTCAGGCAAGGCGGCTGAGAAGCTCTCAGAGTGGATTGCGGCCACACAGGTTTAGCTGAGCAGTTAGCTTTGGCTATTTGAACAAAATATGAAAGTTATCGGGGTAGTGGTCAAATAAACATTACTTGACATAATGTTCATTATCGGCGTTAGGGTAAATCACTTAGGTAGTGGTTCTGCAAAAACTCGACCAACCCGTGTGGTGCTACAGACTCACCACTGTTTGCAAGTTCGGTTATGTTCCACCAGCGATATTTCAAAACGTCTCGAAACTCATCGGTGGTCCAATTTGAATCATCGAGATCAAACTCAGAAACTTCGTATTCAAAAAAGACATCTTCGTAGGTGTGATGATTTCCGTCAGCCCAATCCCATCGACCCATGGTTGACCAGATCGGCTCTCCTAGCGCCTCTGGGGTCACCCGGATGCCAGTTTCTTCAAAGAGCTCACGCACGGCTGCTTGCAGTGCGGTTTCACCCGCGTCGATGCCGCCACCCGGCGTGAGCCATCTTGGTGGCAAGCCAACCTCAGGATCAAAATGGGTCAGAAGCATAAAAACTTCGTTTTTGGCGTTTCTGAGAATAACTCGAGCCGTTGGACGATGCTGGCCTGGAGAAACCACTATTTTCCTTGAGGATCAACGAATTTGAACAGTTTGAGTGAAAGCTGCATCAAATAGCCAATACAGACGGCAAAAATCAGCGTTCCCTCGCGGACTTGACCGCCCATTAGCCAACCGATCAGCAGAACTGTGCCCTCGTACATCGTGCGAATTTGCCAGAATTTCCAGCCCAACAGGCGTTGAGTGCCAATCATTAGCCCATCGCGAGGGCCCGTGCCCAGCCGTGCCGAGATGTAAAGCCCTGTTGCAACGGCAACTACGCACATTCCAAGGACGAATTGGCTAAGTTGCAGTAAATAATTGGTGTTGAGTGGCAATAATGCCATCCAGAAGTCCGCAAAAAGGCCGATTAATAGTCCATTTAGCACCGTACCAATGCCCCACCGCTGCTTGAGTGGTATCCAACAAATCAAAACAATCGCACTCACCGCAACCGAGGCCCAGCCATAGCTGATCCGCGCCTGAATTGAGAGTCCTTGAGCAAAGACGTCCCATGGCGCGATTCCGACCGAGGCTTTGACCATGAGCGCCAGCCCTAGCCCATAGATGAAAAGCCCGATCATGAGCCGCACAAGGGCACTTGCGGTCTTAGCATTGAAACCGAGCTTCATAGATTCAGCCTAGGCGCTCGAGCGCTTTGACTTATGAGACTCGCAGGGAGGGTCATGCAGAACGATAAACAGGGATACCTCTCCCCTGCCGGAACACTTGTTTTCGCCCATCGAGGACTGGCCTCGCCTGGTATTCCTGAAAACACGCTCGCTGCCTTTAACGCTGCGCTCAAAGCGGGCGCAACACACATAGAAACAGACGTCCAAGTAACCAAAGATGGCGTTGCCGTGTTGTTTCATGACGACGACCTCAAAAGAGTGGCAGGACGAGCCTCGAAGGTTGAAGATTTGACGCTGAGCGAGCTTCAATCAATCAAACTGTCAGGGCAGTTCATTCCTAGCCTTGAAGAGGCCCTAGTGGCACTCCCGTTGGCCAGGTTCAACCTAGACATCAAGACAGACGGAGCCATCGAACCAACGGTTAAGGTCATTCTGCAGGCTAATGCCACTGCGCGAGTGCTGGTTTCTTCTTTCTCTCACCAACGGCGCACAAGAGCCCTTTCTCTGATTAGAGAGGCAGGCGCAAACGTTGCAACTAGCGCAGACGGAAAAGTAATCTTGGCGCTCCTTTGGGCTTCGATCACAAATAGCTTCGAATCTTTTGCAACCAAATGCTCCGGCCTCGATGCCCTTCAGATTCCGACTAGCTTTTTTGGGGTTAGCCTTACTGGTCGACGTTTGCTGTCATTTGCCAAACGTGCCGGTGTGCAGGTGCATTACTGGGTAATAAACGACGCCAAAGAGATGAAATACCTCATTGACAGAGGTGCGGCAGGTATTGTGACAGATGTTGCCGATTTGGCAGTAGCTGCCCTTCGCTAATCCTTTCAATGCATTTAGACGAGTTGTCTGAGTTAATCAACGACTTTGTGTCGTTCGGGAACAAACCAAAGCCAGCTTGTGTTTAGTTGTTAGTTGCTCAGAAATCTGAGCTGAAAAATTTGAGGAGAACGCAATGGCTCAGTCGACCATGCGCGGAATGCGCCTAGGAACCCAATCACTCGAAAGCGAGTCTGGTGTCGCCTATTCGGCGCGCAATACGCACATTTTTCGTTGCGTAAACTCTCACGACACCAACGTTGTTTTTGCCGCCGAGGCTGACATTCCCGAGACTTGGCAGTGCAAGCAGTGTCCTGGTGAAGGAATCTTGTTGAAGGACGGCAAGAAGATCACCCTCGAACACGCCGAAGATAAGACTCCTCGTTCACACTGGGAGATGCTCTTGGAGCGTCGCTCGCGCGAAGAACTTGAAGAAATTTTGGCCGAACGTTTGGCTTACATTCGCGGCCGTCGTGCCGGTGGCGAAACGACTCTCTAAGAGAAAAGCCGCCTAAAACCCCATTTGGTTATCAGCCATAGTGCCTCGCGCACTATGGCTGAACTCATTTTTGAGTTGCCATGGGCTCTTTCCACAAATGTGATTGGGCATTCAACGACTTTTGCCCCTTGTTTCTCGCTTCGCCAAGCCAGCTCAACCTGAAACGAGTAGCCGTGTGAAGCAACGTCGTTAGTAACAATCGACTTCAACAGCGAACTTCGATAAACCCGAAAGCCTGCCGTAAGGTCTCGAATTTTTGAGCCCAGCACCACGCGGGCGTAGGTGTTGCCCACTCTTGAAATCAACTGACGATGCCAAGGCCAGTTCAGCACCGCTCCCCCGCTAGCCCATCGCGAACCTATGACAAGGTCAGCATTTTTGCTGGCTCCGATCAAAAGATTTAGGTCCTCGGGTCGGTGGCTGCCGTCTGCATCCATTTCGATGATGAAATCAAATCCGTTTTCGAAACCATATTGAAACCCAGCCAGATAAGCAGGACCCAAGCCCTCCTTTTTAACTCTGTGAAGAACTTTGACGTTCGGTCGAAGATTAGCGATCGATTCTGCAAGCGCACCGGTTCCATCTGGAGAATTGTCATCGACAATCAAAAGTTGAAGCCTTGGGTTTTGATCCAAGATTCCGTCGACGGTGATCTGCAGAGACTCTCTCTCGTTGTAGGTGGGCAGGACCACTAGGTAGCTGTCGCTCATGGCTTCCTTCTGCGACGGTGGACTTCGAGCGTAAGAATCAAGACCATGGCTGCCACGATGTTTACTATGTCAAAGTATCTTCCAAGGCTCATTGCGGGAGTGTCGCTCTTGCGAAGAGGCAGGTCTACGACGAAGAACCGAGGTTCAAAAGCAGGTACCAAGGCAAGCGTCTTGCCAGAACCGGTGAATGCACCAGATGGACCAGTTGTCGATACGTTGATGAGGGGTAACCCGGTCTCTATCGCTCTAAGTTTTGCTATCGCAATCTGTTGATACGACTCGTCGCTGTGCCCGAAGTCGGCATTATTGGTTTGCGAGATGATGGCCGTGGCTCCCCCATCAACAATGCCTTGAGAGATTTCGTCAACCGCAATTTCAAAGCAAATCAGCACGCCGAATCTTTTGCCGTCTACCTCGAAAATAGGGTCGCGGGTACCGAAAGCGAATCCCCGATAAATCAACCCGATCAAATCTGGAGCAAGTTGGAACCAAAAGTCTCGGTCCGGCACATATTCTGCGAAAGGCACCGGACGTTTTTTGTCATATTGATCTGCAAGCCCAACACTCGGTTTCCAAAGCAACGACGAGTTATAGGCGTTCCCGTTTGAATTGGTTAGAGTTCCGAAGACCAGAGGAACACCGAGTTTTTCATTCACCAAACGATCGATTCGAGTGGCAATTGGTTGGTTGTCTAGTGGATTCAAATCGCTGGCGTTCTCTGGCCAAACAACGAGCTTTGCCCCACCGATTTTTGAGTTAACGAATTTCTCTGTTACGGCAAGGTGGTTGGCCAGTATTTCTCCCGGCACGGTGTTTGCGAATAGCCCCGCATTTGCATTGCCTTGAATGCCGACAACTCGAAATTTTTCTCCTTGCCCCTGTGAAGGCGGAACAAGAATTGGAACAAGGAAAGCGACCATCAGTGTTGTTGCCATGAGTCGAAAGGCCGCCGCTCGAGAAGAGGCTGTAACGATCTTGGGCAGGCAGATGACGGCAATGGTCGAAACAGCCGCGACTACAAAACTGAGCAGCGACAAACCGCCAAAATATACCCAGCCTGCCAGTGGTGAATATGCCTGAGACATAGACAGCCTTGACCAAGGAAATCCACCATATGGCCAATGCGTTGACACCCATTCTCGGCCAGTCCAAACACTGGCAAAGAAGATTGCCTGAATCAATTGACTTTTTATGCGTCGACGCCCGGCCTCGTAAGCGAGCATTCCAAATGCCACAAACAAGGCTTGCAGCAGCGAAAGGGCGACGAGTGGCAAAGGGCCAAGATATTGACTTAGCCACCAGCATTGCGAAGCAAAGAATGTGAAACCACCAACAAAACCGACCAGCCAGGCCCTAATCAGAGTTGCGCCGCGCACAGCCACAAAGAATAGGGCTACCGAAACAAAAATGGCTGGCCAGAAACCCGGCCGAGGAAATGCGAAATACGAGATCGCTCCGGCGAATGCAGCTAAAAACAGTCGCGACGCAAGATAGACGTCATCCTGGTGTTTTTGCTTCTTCACGCCACTAGCCTAGGCGAATCAATAGAAGTACGAATAGGCAACGATGCCTCGCTTGACTAGGTCAATCGCTTTTCGAGCTGTGTCCGACACTTTACCTTCTCCGGTTTGAGCGATCTGATCTAGCATGTCGACTATTTGCTTAGTCCACCGGATGAAGTCCCCAGGCAAAAGATCGGCCTCGCTAAGAACAGTATCGAGCTTTGCCCCAGATGCCCAACGATGCATCGCCAAGCTGAGTGTTGGGTCTGGTTGCGACGTTTGATTCAGTTTGTGGCTCTTGGCAAGCCATTCCACGTCTTCCCACACGTCAAGCGTGGACTGCATAATGTCGGCGAACTGACCCCGAGGCACCTTCGGGTTCGGATCATCGTCGTCTCTGCGGGCTTCATAGATCAATGCCGCAGCGATGGCTGCGAGGTTTGCAGGATCACTTTCTTGCCAAACGCCCCTGCGCAAACATTCAGCAACAAGCAAATCTCTTTCACCGTAAATTCGCGCAAGCCTGCGCCCATTGTCTGTGACTTCGAAGTCATCTTTGACCTTCGACAAGTATTCGAGTTCGTTAAGCAGGTTGCAAATGCGATCAAACGTCTTCGCTACCTGGTTGGTGCGACCCTCAATCTGGTTCATCAGATTGTCGGTCTCACGACGCAGCTTGAACCAGCGTTCACCCCACCGAGCGTGGTCTTCTCTGTCGCTGCAGCCGTGGCATGGGTGTGTTTTGATTCGTCGCTTTAGCTCAGCCAGCCTCTGTTCGCGCTCGTGTCTTCCCTTGGTTTGACGAATGTCTTTGCCACGTTCACTGCGCACACGACCAGCTGCAAGTTCGCGCTCGATGTCGCTGATTTCTCGTCGCATGCCAGCGTAATCGGCAAAATTTCCCAGATGGCACTCCATGGATTTTGCATAACCTGCGAGCGAAACTTCGCGATCACGAAGCCCCCGAGCAAGCCCCACGACTGATCGGTCGGCTTGGAATTGAGCGAAAGACATCTCGAGCATCTCTCGAGCACGTTCGCGCCCAAAGGCGTCGATTAGGTTGACGGTCATGTTGTAAGTCGGTTTGAATGACGAAATCAGAGGGTAGGTGCGTTTTGAAGCTAGACCTGCCACGGCCTGTGGGTCCAAGTTCGCCGCCCACTGAATAACTGAGTGACCTTCAACGTCAATACCGCGGCGACCTGCACGCCCGGTCAACTGTGTGTACTCCCCCGGAGTGATTTGGACTCGACCTTCACCGTTGAACTTGTCTAGTCGATCAAGCACCACGGTGCGGGCTGGCATATTTATGCCCAGTGCAAGTGTTTCGGTGGCGAAAACCACGCGAACCAGGCGTTGCAAGAAAAGTTCTTCGACAACCTCTTTGAATGCAGGAAGCATGCCAGCGTGGTGGGCTGCAACTCCTCGCTCTAGCGCGCTCAGCCACTCAAAGTAACCCAAGGTGGCTAGGTCTTCGTCAGCGATGCTTGCGCACTTCTCTTCGACTATGAGTCGAATCTTTTGACGCTCTTCTTGAGTTGTCAATCGCAAGCCGCTTCGGACACATTCTTTGACAGCCGCTTCGCAGGCCGCCCTCGAAAAAATAAAGAAGATGGCTGGCAACAGATTTTCTTCATCGAGAATGTCGATCATCTCTGGTTTGGTGATCTTCGGTATTCGAGCCTGATTTCGTTGCCAGTTGTTGTCGTGCCCTCGGCGCCCTCGGCTTGGCTTGTTGACCGGCTGACGAAGCTTGTTGGCGTGTTTTTGGGTCAATTCGTGATTGACGATCGTCGAACCGGGTCCGCCCTCGAAAAGTTCCATCAGTTCGTTGCCAAAGATCACATGTTGATTCAAAGGAACCGGCCGCACCTCGGAAACTATGATTTGCGTGCTGCCTCGAACCTCATCAAGCCATTGCCCAAACTCTTCGGCGTTTGACACCGTCGCGCTCAGCGAAACTATTTTCACGTCCTTAGGCAGGTGAAGAATTACCTCTTCCCAGACAGCGCCCCTGAATCGGTCGGCAAGGTAGTGAACCTCATCCATGATTACGTAGCCCAAACTCATGAGCGAGTCCGAGTTGGCATAAATCATGTTTCTAAGGACCTCGGTTGTCATGACAACTATTTGGGCATCAGCGTTGGTATTTGTGTCGCCCGTCAAAAGCCCTACCCGGGCGTCGCCGTAGCGCTCAACAAGCTCTGAGTATTTCTGGTTACTAAGGGCCTTAATCGGCGTCGTGTAGAAAACCTTAAGGTCTTTTTCAATCGCCAGATGAATCGCGAACTCACCAACAATGGTCTTGCCTGCACCGGTAGGTGCTGCGACCAAGACTCCGTGCCCGTCGGCTAGAGCGTGACAAGCCTGTTCCTGAAAAGGATCGAGTGGAAACTCCAATAGATTTGTGAACGACTCGAGTGATGGCTTTGGTCTGTTCTTCTTTGCCCGTTGGTAGCGTTCAGCCGGAGTCAGGTTTTCGTCATTGTCCACGTTCTAAGCCCCCTGCAAGAGGCTGTCTGCCCTTTTGGCGCGCCGGCGATCTGAGATCAAAGCGACGCCACCTGAGGCAAAGTACAACGCCGCCAGTGGCGCCATTAGGACGAACATAGACATCGGGTCGGCAGTGGGAGTCGCCACGGCAGCAATCACGGCGATCAGAACCACCGCGAGCCGCCAAGAAGAGAAGATGTTTTTTGCCGTAATCAGCCCCGCCTGATTCAAAAGCACGAGAGCAACAGGTGAAACGAATGCTACGCCAAAGAGAACCAATAGTCGCAGAGCAAAAAGCATGTAATCGGCGGCATTCATGATGTTTGTTGAACCTGCGGGGCTCAATCCGAGCAGGGTGTTAATGAAATTTGGAAACGAAACCCAGGCGAGCCAAACACCCGAGGCGAACAGTGGAACCGAGCTGAAAATGAAAGCTATCGTGTATCGCTTGGCCCGTTTGCCGATTGCTGGGGTGATGAAGGCCCAAATGTTGTAAAGCCAGACGGGGCTGGTCACGATGATTCCTAAGAAAACCGAAACCTGAAGGTGCAGGTCAAACGCTCCCATCACATCAGGAAAGTTAAGTGAAGTTTTGATTCCGTGATTGGCAGCCGCAGTGTCGATTGGAGCTTTCAAAATCGCATATACGGGGTCGAATAAATACCAGCCGCCGACAGTTCCTCCGGCTATAAAAAGAAATGACCAAAAAAGCCGATTACGGAGTTCTCTTAGGTGTCCCCCGAGGCTCATTTTGCGCTCAGGGTTTTTGCGGCGAGCCACTACTTCTGAGCTGGTTTGTCGCCCTCAGCCGGCGCGTCAGACTTTGCTTTTTCGTCTGTCTTCATCTCGGTCTTAAAGATTTTCATCGACTGTGCGATGCTCTTGGCCAAACCAGGAAGCTTAGGTGCACCCCAAACCAATAGAACGATAACGAGGATGATTACCCATTCGATACCTCTAGGCATTAGCGAAACCTGCTTTCATCAATTTTCATAGTTCTAAGTCGCTCTATAAGCCTACGCTGTTGAGCCTCTTTGCGACGTTTGTTCGCTTTGAGCACCTCGTTGTGACGGGACAATACCTGTTCGCTCGTTTGGTCTAATGCTGCTACAAGAACGGGGGTAGAAACATCTGCAAACTGTGTTGCCAAAAGCTTCTCTGATAGCGCTTGCAGTCTTGCTCCCGCTGGTTCTAGTTGCTTGGCCTTTTTAGCTAGCCAGAGACCAATAAATACATAGGTGGCAAGTGAAATTGTCGTAATGGAAATGAATATTGCAAACCAAGCCCAGAAACCCATTTTTACTCTTCGTCCATCATTAGGGCTCTTGACTCTGGATCTTCGCCGAGAGCCTGTAAGCAATAGTTCTTTACGATTTCACGCGCGTGGGCTGGCTCGATAACTCTCGCGGCCCCGCCGTATTTCGCAATCAAATGACCAAGGTTCGGAAGATAACCGACCATGATTTTCACTCGAACGGTTCCCGAATTTGTTTTGCTTGGTTCATCTAAGGTTGCAAATTCAGATACCAGCTCGTAAGCCTCTGGATCCACTTCAACTAAAACCTCGGTGTCACCCTCGCCAGGAACATACACTCTGTCGTCGATCTCATCGATGCGTTCCGCCTCGAGCATCGCCTCTGAAGAACGTGAAGCGTCGGTAAGCTCGACACTTCTCATTCGATCGAGGCGAAACGCTCTAATTTGCAGGCTTTTAGGACACCAGGCTCGCAGGTACCAGACAGAACCTCGCGGATCCAAACGAATTGGGTCAAGAAGTCTGTCACTCTGTTCGCCAGTTTGATTTGTGTAATTGCAACTAATTCGCCGGTTGGCCAAGATGGCTTTGCGCAGAAGTTCAATATCGGCATTAACCGTGCCGTACTCATAACGAATACTTGGCGCGGCTTCGGTAGCCTGAGCGGTTTGCAGAATCTTCACGAGTTCATCGATGTCTCGCTCGTTCGCAAATTCTGGAAGTGAACGCAAAAATGACAAACCTGCAGCGATGGCCGCGGCCTGTCTGATCGAAATTTTCGGTGCTTTTCCAAAGCTGTCTTGGCTCGCCGCCCAGGTAAGCAATCCTTCGGCTTTGTCATCATCGATTAGTGGCCACGAAACATTGAATGGATTCACTTCGCCACCGCTAGCCGGCAGGTGACCTGCCACCGAAATGGTTCCGACGGCAGAACGAATCATTTCGGCGCTAACGCCCAATCGAGTTGCGGCGTCTTCTATTTCAATTTCGCCTTCAACGTTGATAAGGCCGATCAGGCTGATAAGAAGGTTGAACTTGTCATCGCCACTTAGGACATTCTTCAATTTAGGCATGCTGGCTTGCCACCTTTTCGAATCCTCTTCGCACTGCTTGTTTTAGAGTTTCGGGTTGGATAACAGTGATTGAACGACCATACTGACGCAGCTCTTCTGCAAGCAGGTGTACATCCATGAAATGAAAAGAATAGAGATCGTCGTGCAGGGCACCCGGTGCATCAAGGTCGAAATGAACCCATGCCTCAGTGTTTGGAGTGACCTTAATGACTGCAACGTTGCCCGCAACAAAATCATCCAGTTGTTTTGCCGCCAGTTCGATTTCTTCGATGTTAGCCGGAGTGAACTTGTTTCCAGTCTCTTGAATTCGGCTGACGATTCTCTTCAGCATGAAGTGGCGCACTTCGCCGCTTCGGTCAAGATCTCGGGAGACCAACAACCACTGCCCTGAAATGTTGCGCAACTGAATCGGTTGGACGGTGCGTTTCACCGGTTCCGAATCTGGCGCTCGATAGAAAAAAGAAACCTCGTCGCCGTCGCGAACAGCCTGTTCGAGTTGAACGAAACTGGGCTCGGTAGTCATGATTCGCGGTGCGAAGCCACTCAAATCGAGACCATCGCTAGGCATGCCTAGAGCCTTTAGGCGAGTTACCGCGCGTTGAGCATCGATCGAGAATGAGGCTCGAGCCCAAACCTTTGCAGCTAGTTCTAGAAGTCTCAGTTGGTTCGAAGTGAGTTTCGTTCCGGCTGGCCAAGCGAAGGTTGCACTCGAAATTCGATACCGCGTTTCGGTGTTGTCATCCATGTCTGAGGGTCGGATAAAAGTCTCAACCTGGATGCCAAGTTCTCGCAATGATGCCTTGTCGCGTTCGAAAAGCTTGTTCACAGCGTCGGAATTCTTCGACTTGCCTACCGCATGACGGTAGCCGCGAATCAGTCCCATGAGTTCTTCTTTGGTGACACCACCTTTTTGGTTGCTGAGTAGCGTCAGAGTAAGGCTCAGCAGGCGTTCGGCTTTGTCGTCGCCTTCAAGTTTCCATTCGCCTTCGTCATCGAAAGCTTCAAGATCTGCCAAGTCATTCCCCGATGTGAGTTGAACTACTTACCTTTGATTCCCAAGATGTCGATAACGAAGACGAGGGTCGAGTTGGCAGGAATGCTTCCTTGGGCCTGGTCTTTGTAGCCCAAGCTTGGAGGAATTACTGCGACGATCTGAGAGCCAACTTTTTGTCCCACGATTGCATCTAGGAAGCCAGGGATGACGGCACCGTCGGAGAGCGTGAAGCTCACCGGTGCTTTTTTATCCCAAGAAGAGTCAAACTTTGCTCCGTCTGCCCAGGTGTAGCCGGCGTAGTGAATTTCGACACTGTCACCCTTTGCAACTACCGGTCCAGCACCTTGAAGCAAAGTCTCAAGCGCGACTGCTTCTGCCCCATTTTTGCTGGCCTTCGGGAATGGTGAGTCGGTCGGCACGGTGACACCTGGGGTGCCATCTACGGCGCGAACGACGCTAGGAAATCCGGTTTGCGCTGCCTGCTCATTGCCCACGGCGTGAGGAAGGTAAACCTTGGCAATTTTCAACACAAAGATGACTGCGTCTTCTTTGCCGATCTTTAGCTGAGGGATGCCCTGGTTGTTGTGCGCCTGTTTGGCGGGAAGGTACATCGCAACGGTGCTGCCTTCACGAACTCCGCCCAATGAGGTGCAGAAAGGCGGGTTCATTCCTGGCGCAAGGTATTGCGGGGTCGAATCGGTGCCGTTGAACTTCGACGACTGTGCAACCTCTCCAGTTCCGGCGTTTACGATTTCGTATTCCAAATCGACATTTTGGTTGCCGGTTACCTTTGGACCAGTGCCGGTTTCAAAAACCTTGGTCTCGATCTTGTTTCCGACCAAAGGGGCTGCGAATGAAATCTTAGGAGCCGCGTTCTTAGTCAACTCAAGGTTGATCGCTGCCACGGTTTCACCGGCAGATTTTGCTGTTACGTCGCCGCAGACAGGCTTGAGAGTGTTGTACATGTCGCTGGCCGAGTTGATGCCTGAACATCCGGTCAGAGAAAGCAAAAGTGCCGAAGCGGCTAGTGTCGCGAGAATCTTGCGCAAGTTGAAGTCCTGTCTAGTGTTGGTTCAAGTTTAGTTGGGCTGGTTGTCGGTTTCGTCGCTTCGCGCGACGCTGGTTTCGGCGGCTGCCGATGCGCTGCGCAAATTTTTTCTCAGTTTCTTTTCGCCGACTTTTCTTTCACCAAGATGGTCGGGGTTCCAGACCGAAATATCTTCGTCGGCAAAGTCGGTCTTTGATGGGCGTTTTTTAAATTCGGGAAGAACTGTTCCTGGAGCCAGACGCCTGGCCGTTATCAAGAATCCCGTGTGTCCGATCATTCGGTGTTCTGGCCTAACAGCGAGACCTTGAAGGTGCCAACCCCGAACCATAGATTCCCATGCTGTTGGCTCGGCGAAGTGTGCCGACTCTCTTATTGCTTCTGCAAAGCGAGACAACTGAGTAACGGTGGCCACATAACCGATCACTAGACCTCCTGGTGAAAGGGCATCGGCAACTGCCTCGATGCATTCCCAAGGCGCCAGCATGTCTAGAACAACCCGGTCGACTGTGCCGGGGGCGATCTTCTTTGGCAGTTCATCCTGAAGGTCGCCAAGATGAACGTTCCAGTTAGTCGGCCGGCGACCGAGTTCGGTGCTGACGTTGGCTTGCGCGATCTCGGCAAACTCTGAACGACGTTCAAAAGAGTCGAGTTGACCAGCATCGCCAATAGCTCTGAGCAGATACATGCTCAGCCCTCCAGAGCCGACTCCTGCTTCGACAACTCTTGCACCAGGAAAAATGTCGCCTTCGACCACAATTTGGGCGGCATCTTTTGGATAAATAATTGCCGCACCGCGCGGCATCGAGAGTACGAAATCAGTCATCAGTGGCCTGAAAGCCAGATATTCGATGCCGTTTTGGTTTCGAACGATAGATCCCTCTGGCTTGCCGATGATCTCGTCGTGCTTGAGGTCGCCTCGATGTGTTCCAAACGCGGCACCCTCGATCAGCGTGATTGTGTTCATTCGGCCTTTTGGCCCGGTGAGTTGAACTCGGTCGCCCGCTCGAAAAGGTCCGCGGTGTATGTGGTCAGTCATTGTTTCCTATCAGAAGAGCTCTCGAAGCTTCTTGAGAGTGACTCCTTCGAGGGTAGTCCAAAGAATGCGACCTTCGTGTTGCGGAATAATCATCATGTTTGGAATGCCGACAGCCTTAGTCTTGGCGGCTTCAGCAGACAAGATTCCCGTGATCGAGTCTTCAAATGCAACACATTCTTCGGGTCGCACTCCCAACAACTGCGCTGCTTTTACATAAGGCTCGGCGTGAGGTTTGCCGTGAACAACATCGTCACCAGCAACGACCACATCAAAGGCTTTGAAAGGAATGGTGTCGACAACCTGAAGAGCGGTGCGACGCATAGACATCGTCACCAAAGCCGTTTTGATCTTTTTGCGGCGAAGTTCTTTCAATAGCGCTTCGGCACCTGGTCGCCAAGGTACCGCTCGAGCCAACTGCTTGTTGACGCCGTCAGTTAGTTTGTCGATGATTTCTTCTTGGTGAAGTTCTGACCCCAGTCTCTCTTTGATGAGGCGAGAGGAGTCATACAGGCTCATACCGATTAATTTGTCGCCATCTTCTTGGGACCAATCCGACTGATGCTCGGCGGCAAGTTCGCGTTCAGACTGCATCCAATAGGGTTCCGAGTCAATTAGTGTGCCATCTAAATCGAACAGCACAGCAGCAGGAAGTTTTTTTCGGAACATGTGCCGATTTTACCCGCCCAATCGTGGCTTAGAGTTTTATCTAGCATTTACACCAAGGGGCTACATTGAACAACCAGCGAATTTTCTCAGGGCGCACGCTAGTCGTTGGCTTTGAGGGTTGGAGTGATGCCGGAGAAGCGGCAAGCGGGGCTGTGCGATTTATGGCGCTGCAGACCAACGCCGAGGCTGTTTATGCCGTTGATCCGGAGGACTACTACGACTTCCAATATTCTCGCCCGAGCGTTTCTTTAGACGAAGATGGCGCTCGCCAACTAACATGGCCCGGAACCGAACTTTACGCACCAGACCCTGACACGTTGGTGGCATCGCCAAACGAACGAATCTTTTATCTCTTCGGTGCTGAGCCTGGTCGAAACTGGAAAAGCTTTGTTGCCGAAATCTGCGAATGGGTTCTGGAACAAGGCATTCAGGCAGTTATTTTTCTTGGTTCGATCCCGGCAGATGCGCCTCACACTCGGCCGATAAACGTGACCGCCAACAGTCAAAACGAGTTCGTGCGCCACCAGCACGGTGCCGAAAGGTCAAATTATCAAGGTCCAGTGGGTATCCAGACCGTATTGGCAATGGAATTTGAAAAGCATGGCATTCCAACCATGGCTCTTTGGGCCTCTGTCCCCCACTATGTTCAGAACGGACCTTCACCCAAGGCGATGCTTGCATTGGTGACTGAGATTGAACGCTACACCGGGTGCGAGTTTGAACGCGGCGAACTAGCCAATGAAGCATTCACTTGGGAACGAAGCATTGATGAGCTTGCAGAGAATGACGAAGAGATGCAGGGTTACATCGCACAACTCGAAGAATCGCGCGATGTAAGCGATAAGGCAGCCATTTCAGGAGACGAACTTGCTCTCGAGTTTGAACGCTTCTTGGCTAATCAGACCGATGGCGAAGAGCCATCTGAGGATCAAAAACCGTAACCTCTTAAGCGGTCAGCCAACCTGCTGCAAGGCCAACAAGCACGAGCGCTCCTAAAGCTACTCTCCAGAGCACAAATGGCATGAATGAACCTTTGCCTAGATAGCGAAGCAGCACACCGATTACGACGAAGCCA
>CAILJO010000087.1 GCA_903834635.1 uncultured Micrococcales bacterium
ATGCTGTTAGCTGGCCACAAGCTGATGCGTCGCGAAGGCAAATCGGCTGGCCGCTGGATCCTTCTTGATTTCACCGACATCATCGTGCACGTCATGCACGAAGAAGACCGCGTGTTCTATGACATCGAGCGCCTCTATAAAGACTGCCCAGTGATCTCGCTGGCCGGCATCTCGGTCGCCAGCGCCTAATCAGGCAAGCCGCTAATCACACGAGCGCCTAATCAGGCAAGATCCAGCGCCCTAAACAGGGGCTCAAGTTTGTAGTATTCTTGAGACGTTGCTTCGGCAACGGTTCGGGCCTATGGCGCAGCTGGTAGCGCACCTGCATGGCATGCAGGGGGTCAGGGGTTCAAATCCCCTTAGGTCCACCATCGAAAACTCGCCCAAGTGGCGAGTTTTCTTTTTAACCGAGCTTCAACTGCAGGTAGTTGCGCCATGTCTTGACGTTCTGTCGATGTCAGAAATCCAATTTCGTTCTCGTGTAGAAACGGGATAGTAGTATGGGTGGAAGCCAATCCACCGACCGGCTTTTGAACAGAAAGTGGACCATGACAAATTCAAAGAACGTGCCGGCCCAGTGGGCAGTACGAGTGCTGTTAGCAAAAATCGGCGAGGCTCTCGACAAAGCAACCCTTGGTACGCCGGCATCCCATTTGAGTGGCCTCAAAAAAAGAGAAACGCTTGAGGCTCAGTTCGATGGTCGATGCGTCTATTGCAATACAAAGACCAACGGCAACGGCGAGGCGGATCACCTAATTCCGACTAACAAGAAGCATCTTGGCACTCACAGCATTGGCAATCTGGTCTTGTCTTGCCGTAAATGCAACCTAGCTAAGGGATCAAAGACCCTGGATGAATACCTAAGTGCGAACCCAAAGTTAGATGGCAAGGTCGTTAGGGCGAGGATTAAGGGCCGCAAAGGGATGACACCAAAGCCGGTTGATGTTGAACGCGTTCGCCGATCGGCTGAAGCACTCTATGTGCAAGTTGCCACGCTAGTTGAGCAAGCCTATGTCGAAGCCATCGAAGAACTTGGTATCAAGAGTGAGTCAAAAACAGCCAAGAAGCCCGCAACTTCAAGCGCCACGGGAATTGATTACAGCCAGGTATCTCATTTATTCCCACTTGACTCACTAGTTGAGTCGAAGAAGCGAGACGTGCTCGGGTTAGTTGTGACTTATTCGATGCAGGGTCCAAAAGGCAGCCGCACTGCTTACATTGGAATTCGTGATATCGCCACTGGAAAAGTTATTCACCGGGCACCGAGCACGCTGACGGTTCTAAGAACTCCAAATGAGAATTGAAATTTTCAACGACAAGTTCGCCGAGTTTGAAATGGGGCAAAATGACAGAAAACAATGACGTTTCGGGTGAAAACCCAAAGATTTTTCACATTGTAGCCCGAGATTCAAATGGCGAAATTGCCAGCCAGGGGCGCGTAGTCGAGGCCAACCTCCAACGGGCTAGGCGACTGTTCTTAGATGAGGGTTGGACTGTTACGGTCACCGAGGTGACTGAATCAGAATCGGCGTCTGACGCAACTTCAGAGTGATGCCGCAGAACCTGGCTGCCTAAAAACAAACCTAGACTTGAGGAATGACTAGCTATCGCGGGTATACCAAAACGCAAATCGTTGCACTCATCGATCACACCCTATTGAAACCTGAGGCAACCACGAACGACCTCGAGAGCACCATTGCGGTAGCGCTAGAGAACCAGGTCGCTGCGCTTTGCATTCGCCCGATTGACGTGACCCATGCGGCACGAGCCCTAGCTAACAGCCAGGTGAAACTTTGCACCGTGATCGGGTTTCCGCACGGCACCGTAACAACCGCAACCAAAGCAGCCGAAACCCGCGAGGCAGTTGCTAACGGCGCAATCGAAGTCGACATGGTGATGAACCTCGGCGCTTTTGCAAGCCAAGACTTCGATCACGTGCAAGCCGACATCAAGGCCGTTGTCGATGCAGCCAAGTCGACTAACCCTCAGGCTCACGTCAAAGTGATTATCGAGAGTTGCCTATGGAACGACGAGCAAATCGTTAGAGCCTGCCAACTTAGCGAAGCCGCCGGTGCCGACTATGTCAAAACTTCAACTGGCTTTGCGGCAAGCGGCGCAACGACCGCAGCCATCGCCTTGATGCGTCAAACCGTTGGCGACCGGTTGGGTGTCAAAGCATCTGGCGGCATCCGCTCGCTAGATGCGCTGATCGACATGGCCGAGGCCGGGGCAAGCCGCGTTGGTGCTTCAGGAACCACGGCAATCCTTGCGGAATTCGACAAACTCGCCAGCTAAACGCAACACCTGGGTCAAACACTTGACAATTTAGTCAAGCCCCACTTTACTTAAGTCATGACCCTGCCAGCGCTTTACATTTCACACGGTGCACCACCGCTTCTAGAAGACGACACATGGATGACCCAGCTTGCCAACTGGTCAAGCGAACTGCCCAAGCCGACAGGCATCGTGATTGTTTCGGCGCACTGGGAATCAGCGCCAATCACCATTTCGGCCACCGCCGCGAATACTCCGCTGATCTATGACTTCGGTGGTTTCGCCCCAAAGTTTTATAAAGCTTAAAACTTCTGTTCCAATCATCGTAACTATAAAGCCATCCTTTAGACTCCGTACCAAGTTTTGCGTAAGCAAAATAAACAACATCAGGAAGGCCATTGGAAAGAATTTTAGCAATTCGTATGACCTAACTGGCCAAATGGCAAACCGCACTTTACTATGTCTTAATTTTG
>CAILJO010000088.1 GCA_903834635.1 uncultured Micrococcales bacterium
AGAGCGAGAATGGTGACCCCAGCGGGATTCGAACCCGCGCTACTGCCGTGAGAGGGCAGCGTCCTAGGCCGCTAAACGATGGGGCCAAGGCAACCTCTCAAGTATGCCACAAGTGCAGTGCCACTGGCTAGTCGGCCGCCAGTGGCCCTCGCAAACACCCCCATGTTGAACAACTGAACTCAACCTGTTTATCGGCGATTGGTTTCTCTCGGCGTCTTCACAGCAAAACTCGACAGACTTCCCAGCAATAACTGACAGGTTTGAAGCACATCCTCAAAAAGAAAGTTGCATCCGTGTTTTTTAGATACCTTGGTCGAGAGTTGACAGCCAGACTCAGACAAACAATCTTGATGGCTATCGGTTTAGCCGTCTCGGTCGCCCTAGTTATAGTCGTCAACGCCGCCTCAACGGGCATCGCGGGTGCTCAGAAGCAAGTGCTCTCGAGCCTTTATGGAATTGGTACTGACATTTCAATTTCAAAGACCCAGACCACAGCAGATTTCAGGCCTCCACAGTTCAACATCGGCGGATCGACCGGCACCACAACCGGCCAGACTCGCAAGTTTGACCAAAATCAACTTCGCACCCAGCCAGGAGTAGCCCTAATCGCAAGCTCAGTAGCCCAGAAGGTTGCTGCTACCTCAGGAGTCGCCACAACGGTTTCAACATTGAAACTCGAGAGCGTTTCATTCAGCGGCACCTTGCCAACTTTCACCAATTTTGGCAGCAGCAATTCAACTGGTGGCTTTACCCCTGGTGGCTCTGGCTCTAATGGTGCAGGCAGCACCAACGGCACAGCAGGAACAACTGGCAGCAACCCGAGCGCCTCGTTCGCTCCTACTGGCGGATTCGATGGCAAAGGCGGCAGCAGCTTTTCGATCAATCGCTTCAGCGTTGAAGGAATTCCACTTGACGCATCAACTTCTAAAGTAGGCCCACTCAGTGCAATTTCTGTTTCTTCGGGTCGCCTTCTGACAGCAAGCGATTCGAATAAATACGTGGCCGTTTTAGATAAGACATATGCCGCCGGGGCAAATCTAAAAGTTGGCTCGAAGGCAACTATCGGCGGCAAGAGCTTCGAGGTTGTTGGCATCGTAACAAGCAACTCTTCTAGCGCCAGCACCGATTCGAATGCCTACATTCCACTCAACGTCGCACAAATACTCTCTGGAGATGCAGCTAAGGTCACGAACATCTATCTTTCTGCAGCCTCGGCAGACGCCATTCCAACGGTCAAAATCGCCCTACAGAAACTAGACACGACTCTCAAAGTCAACACGTCGGCAGATCTTGCTTCTACCGTGAGTGGTTCGCTCAGCGATGCTGCGGGCCTCGTAAACAACCTCGGAGCATGGTTGTCGCTGTTGGTCTTGCTAACTGCATTCGCAATCGCGGCGCTATTCACCGTGTCAGGTGTGAACCGAAGATTTAGAGAATTCGGCACGCTGAAGGCACTTGGATGGCCATCTCGTCGAATAGTTTCTCAGGTTATGGGTGAGTCTGTTGCCTCAGGTATTTTGGGTGGTGCCGTTGGTGCGCTGCTCGGTGTCGTAGCTGTGTTCGCAATCAACGCGTATTCACCTGCGCTTAGCGGTGCCGTGCAACAGAGCACCGGATTTAATCCTGGCGGCTTCGGAGGCCCAGGCGGCTTCGGAGGCCCTGGACGCCAGACTGCTGCAACCGCAGTGAAGGTTTCACTTAACGCAGTTGTCTCACCTAGCTATATCTTGCTTGGAATCGGCTTTGCTCTGCTTGGTGGACTGCTGGCTGGTGCCATCGGTGGCCTACGCGCCGCAAGGCTAAGCCCAGCTCAAGCGCTAAGGAGCGTTGCCTAAATGTCGACTATTAACATCACAACAGAAGCTGGTACCAAAATTTATTCGCTGAGCAAAATTACTAAACAGTACAACCAAAAGAAAAAGATCGTCACGGCTCTTGATGAGGTCGACCTAGAAATTCAGGCAGGCGAGATGATCGCGATCCAAGGCCCAACCGGCGGTGGCAAATCTACGCTGCTGCAAATGCTAGGGCTTCTCGATCGGCCGACATCAGGCCAACTTTTGATTGAAGGCCAAAATGCTGCCGAAATATCTGCCGGTGATTTGGGCGCTTTGCGCGCCGAGAAA
>CAILJO010000089.1 GCA_903834635.1 uncultured Micrococcales bacterium
GATGTGCCAGCGAAGCATGATTTGTGCAGCTGTCTTGCCATGCTTTTCTGAGAGCTCAATCAGCAACGGGTGTTCAAGCAGCTTGCCTCGAGCAAGAGGTGACCAAGCTTCGGTCGCTATTCCATTGGCTGCGTTGAAACGTCGAATCTCTTCTTGAGCGAGTCCTGGGTGAAGTTCTACCTGGTTAAGAGCTGGGATCACTCCACCTAGGTCGATGATGCGCTGAAGGTGTTCGGGGTGAAAATTGCTCACGCCGATTCCACGAACTTTTCCGGACTGCAAAGCCGCTTCGAGCGCTGCCCAAGTTTCAACAAACTTGTTTTGTGCCGGCGCCGGCCAGTGAATCAAAAGCATGTCGACATAGTCAATGTTTAAGCGTGCAAGGCTCTCATCGATTGCCTCGGTTGCCTCAGCGAAGCCTTGGCGGTCGTTCCAAATCTTGGTGGTAACAAATAGCTGGTCGCGGTCGAGTCCGCATTGACGCACTGCTGCTCCAACTTCTTGCTCGTTGTCATAGAGCGCGGCGGTGTCGATGCGTCGATACCCAAGGTCGATGGCCAGTCGAACCACATCAACGGCAACGTCTTGCTGAACTTTATAAACTCCAAGTCCGAGCTGAACGATTTGTTGCCCATTGTTCAGTTGGATCATTGGGTTCTCATTTTGAGCGAAGGTCATTTTGCGCTCCAAGGGCCAAAGACGGGGTTCCATTGGGTGATTGCGCGCTCCGAAATAAACCCTGCGATGTCAAAAGGGTCGTTATCAAGAAGGTGAGCAACCTCTTCGACCGACCCGGCGCTGACGATTAGCAAAGCGCCTTCGGCATCGACGAACGGGCCGCTGGCAAGCAGCACGCCCTCCTCAAGAAGCCGGCCCAAATATTCTCGGTGAATCGGTCGAACCTCGTTAAGTGCGTCGTTGTCAACGCCATAACTGTAGGTGACTGCAAAAGTTGCCATTAGTGCTCGTGCCCTTCAGATGAAATAACCGGTGTGATTTTGGCCGAGGCCAGTGCGACCACAAGTGTTCCCAAAGCGAAAACAGCAGCGATCACCAGAGACGCCTGCCCAGAGACCGTGTCGATCACAAAACCGACCAACGATGCCGCTCCGGCATAACCCAACATCTGACCGGTTTGAACCCAGCCATAGGCCTCGGCGGTTTCGGATGTAGGAAGAGCTGCTCCCACGATTGCTCCAAACAGGCCAAGCGCTGGCGCAACCCCGAGTCCGGCAACAAACCAAGCGATCGACATCCAGATTGGCTGGTTCGGCGCAAAATAAACGCTGGCGTAACCAACCACAACTACGACTAGGAAGCGACTCAAAGCCCAACGAGTTTTTGACCTGTGGCCGAAAGCAAAACCGCCAATAATTGAGCCGATCGAGAGCGCCGAGATAACCCATCCTGCGGTTTGCAAGTTGAGAACACCGACTGTTCCAACCTCGACAGCGCTGAACGATCCAACTAGAAGACCGCCCATCACGGTGGTAGCTAGAACAATCTTGTTGCTCAGAACCTTGCCCATTTTCTTTGTCGATTTGGGAATCACAAGTTTTCTGACCTCGGGATTCGAAGCAAACCAGATCGCTCCAACGATTTGGATGACGGCCATGATGATCACGCCGACAGCTGGGCCAAGATAGGCGGCGATAAAGGTGGTTAGAACAGGCCCAACAATCCAAATGATTTCTTGCAGGTTTGCATCGAGCGCATACAAGACGCCCATTCGATTCTTGGGAACGAGTGTTGGATAAATCGTTCGCACCGCCATCTGAATCGGCGGGCTTGAAAGGCCGACCACCAAGCAAAGGGCAACCAAAACTTCGCCAGGCACAGGAGCAAGCGCTATTGCAAAGATTGCGGCAGTCGAGATCAGAGCGGTTGTGACCAACATTCTGCTTGCACCAAAAGCGCCCATCCATCGGCCCAGAAGAGGGCCCGAGATGGCAACACCGGCGGTCTCAAAGCCGAGGGCCAAACCGGCGTAAGTGTATGAATGTGTGATGTGTTGGATGTGCAGCACAAATGCCAAGCTCATCATTCCGAACGGAAAACGAGCGACAAGCTGCGAGGTCACGATGCGCAGAACACCCGGCCTGCGAATCATCGTTGTATAGTCGCCCATTGTGATTCAAGCCTACCTTCGAGCCGGCGGGCTGCTAAATCCAGCTAGGCAGCCACATGTGGGCAAGCCAGAACCAATAGGGCACTGTTGTACCAATCCAAATTGGCAAGAAGAACATCGAAACGGCAAAGCACAGGGCAAGATAAGCGAGAGTGCGGCCCCTTGATCGAACCTGCTCATAACTTTCGCGGCTGGCAACCTGTCGCTGCAAAACATAGACCAGCGCGAGAATCATCCAAGGTAAAAAGACAATCGAATAAAACTGAAAAGTAGTTCGGTTTAGATAAATCAACCATGGCACGTATCCCGCAGCCAGCCCCAAAAGAATGAGCCCTGCCTTTCGGTCACGCGCTCTCAACCAGCGAATAAGCACCAGGATGACGGCAACTGCTGCCACCCACCAGATCGCCGGGTTGCCGAGGGCAGTAATGGCGCTTGCGCAACTGCTCTTGATATCGCAGCCGTTTTGACCGTAGGCGTTTCCCTCATAAAAGAAAGAGGTTGGCCTGAGAAGCAAAAGCCACCCGAGTGGATTTGCAGCGTATGGGTGACCCACGTGCAGGTTCACATGAAATGAATATGCCTCTTGGTGGTAATGCCAAAGAGCCTGAAGTGGTTGTGGAACCCAAGACCACAGCGGCGAAACCGTGCCTGCCGGGGCTACCCAGTTTCTAAAATAACCGCCCGAGGTCACCAGCCAGCCTGTCCAAGAAGCCAAGTAAGTCGCGATTGCCAAAGGCACGCTCAGCACAAAAGTGGCAATGCCACGAACCGTGATCTGAGACATCCAGTTGAAACCGGTTTTGGTTTCGGTGGCTTCGTGAACTTTGCGAGCCAGCAAAACATCCGAACACAACACGTATAACGCGAAAGCCGCAAGCAGATAGATGCCCGACCACTTAACCGCCGAAGCCGCACCAAGTGTCACAGCCATGGCCAGCAACCATGGTCTGCGCCAAACGTGCAGACGGTTTGCCGCTCGGTCGAGAAGCAAAAAATAGAAGGCGAGCAAAGCAAAGAAGGCAAGTATTCCGTCGAGCAAACCGGTTCTTGAGAGCACTATCGCGTGCCCGTCAATCGCAAGAAGGAATGAGGCAATCAATGCCCAGCGTCTTGAGCCGAAAATTTGTTTTGCAACCAGGTAAAGCACTCCGACCGAAGCAACGCCTAGCAGGGCAACCGAAAATCGCCAGCCAAAAGAGTTTTGGGCTCCAAATAGGTTGATACCTAGCGAGATGATCCACTTTCCGAGCGGCGGGTGTACCACATAAGAAGGGTCGGCGGAGAAAATGTTGGCTGTGCCTGCCTCGAAAGAAGCATTCGCGTTATTAGGCCAAGACCCCTCATAGCCGAGTCGGCTCAGCGTGAACGCATCTTTGACGTAATAGGTTTCGTCAAACACCAATTTGTGTGGATAACCGAGATCCCAAAAGCGCAAAAGAGCAGCAAGTCCAAGAATTAGCAATAGTCCGGCACGGTCGGCAACGTTAGTGACAAAAGTCACGATGCGGCCATTGGGCGACGGTGTGGTCATACGCCAATCGTAGTTTGCGACAATAGAACGTGCTCATTCTTGCGGCAACACCTATCGGCAATCTCTCAGACGCATCTAGTCGTCTGATTGAGGCGCTTGGGGCTGCCGAATTTATTGCAGCCGAAGACACCCGAAGCCTAAGCAAGTTGGCAGGCTTGCTCGGAGTGAAACTTCACGCCAAACTTTTTAGCCTTCACGAACACAACGAGAGCGACCGCATCGATCAGCTGCTAGAGATCGCTGCGACAGAAGAAGTGCTCGTGGTCTCTGATGCAGGAATGCCAACGGTCAGTGACCCAGGTTTTTTGCTCGTGCGAGCCGCGGTCGAGCGCGGCATAGCTGTGACAGTCATTCCTGGCCCTTCTGCCGTGCTTTCGGCGCTCGCCGTGTCGGGCTTGCCGACCGATCGTTTCACGTTCGAAGGCTTCGTCGCGCGCAAAGATGGCGAACGCCACACCCTCTTCGAAGAACTGAAGACCGAGCCTCGAACCATGGTGTTCTTTGAGTCGCCGCACCGCATCTTAGAAACTTTGCAGACCGCCGCTGAGGTGCTTGGTGAGACTCGAAAGGCAAGTGTCAGCCGAGAGCTCACCAAAAAGTTTGAGCACACCGAACGTGGCACGCTGGCCGAGCTGGTGCAATGGGCTAGCACTGAGCCGAAAGGCGAAATAGTTTTGGTCATTGCGGGCGCAACCAAGTCAAAAGTCGCTCCCGAAGAACTAGTTGGCGACGTGCTCAAACTGGTCTCGACCGGAATGCGTCTAAAAGAGGCAGTTGCCGAAATCGCCGAGCAGAACTCGGTGAGCAAATCGGTGCTCTACCAGTTGTGTCTCGACGCCAAGCAATAACCTCACAACGGCTCGACTGCAACTTGAACGCCTTAAACTAGAACAATGCCAAGCAACCCAGCCTCGAAGTCGTTTTATGTGACGACGCCGATCTTTTATGTGAACGATGCCCCTCATATTGGGCACGCCTACACAGAGGTTGCAGCCGACGTTTTGGCCCGTTGGCACCGTCAAAGAGGCGAAGACTCGTTTCTGCTAACCGGTACCGATGAGCACGGTGAAAAGATTCTTCGAACTGCAGTCGGAAATGGCAGCACTCCAAAAGCTTGGGCAGACCAGCTTGTTCATGACGCGTGGTTGCCGCTTCTAGAGACAATCGACATCGACAATCAAGACTTCATTCGCACCACAGAACCACGCCACGAAAAGAATGTGCAAAAGTTTTTGCAACACCTTTATGACACCGGGTTCATCTATCGCGGCTCTTATGAGGGCAACTACTGCGTCGGTTGTGAAGAATACAAAACCGAAGCCGACCTGATCGATGGCGATGGCGAATACGCTGGCCAGTCGGTTTGCGCGATTCACTCGCGCCCGGTTGAGCGTCTGCAAGAGACCAACTACTTCTTCAAGCTGAGTGACTTCACCCAGCCACTTCTCGATTTCTATGAACAGAATCCAAAGTTCATTCAGCCTGAGTCGGCTCGCAACGAGGTTGTTGCATTCGTTCGACGAGGCCTCGAAGATCTTTCGATTTCGCGCTCGAAAGAAAAGTTCGACTGGGGAATCGACATTCCGTGGGATGACTCACACATCACCTATGTTTGGTTCGATGCGCTTCTGAACTACATCACCGCGATCGGCTATGGCGAAGACGAGGCCAACTTCAAGCGTCTTTGGCCAGCAAGTGTTCAGGTTGTTGGCAAAGATATCCTGCGTTTTCACGCGGTAATTTGGCCTGCGATGTTGATGGCTGCAGGGCTTGAACCGGCTGACCAAGTATTCGGTCACGGCTGGCTGCTTGTCGGTGGCGAAAAAATGTCGAAGTCAAAGCTCACTGGTATCGCACCGTCTCAAATCACTGACACTTTCGGGTCTGACGCTTTCCGTTATTACTTCATGAAGGCGATTTCGTTCGGTCAAGACGGCTCGTTCTCTTGGGAGGACCTATCTGCTCGCTACCACAGTGAGCTGGCGAACGGCTTTGGAAACCTAGCATCGCGAGTTTTGGCAATGATCAAGCGTTACTTCGATGGCGTGATACAAGCGCCACATGAATACACCGATGCCGATCGGCAGGTGCAAGCGGTTGCTGCCAAGGCGATCGCCGCAGCCGACGAGGCAATCGAAGAGATAGCCATTCACGACGCAATCGCATCGGTGTGGACTCTTGTTGATGAGCTGAACAACTACATCACCGTGCAAGAGCCATGGGTTTTGGCTAAGGACGAGAACCTTCGAGACCGCTTGGCAACCGTTTTGTATACAACTGCAGAGGGGCTTCGCATTTTGGCGATTGCTCTGGCTCCGGTTATGCCAAAGTCAACCAACAAACTTTGGGCGGCGCTTACTGAGGGTTCGCTTGGCGATCTGGCTGACCAACCTTTGAGCGACGCTGCAAACTGGGGCGCTCTTGTCGCTGGCACCACGGTCGGCGAACTCGACGCTCTTTTCCCGCGCATCGAAACTGACAACGAAGGCAAATAATGGGCGGTGACGCTCCTATTCGTGTGCGCACTGAGGTGGGCCAAAACGGTGGCACTCGCGACATGACCTATCCGCCGCTTCCAGAGCCTCTCGAGGTCGGCACCTACGACAACCACACCCATCTCGATCTAGCCGACGGCGATCAAACCTTCACGCCGACCGAACAACTCGATTTGGCGAATCAGGCTGGAATTCTTGGCGCCGTTCAAGTTGGTGTAACCCTTGATTCTTCGATTTGGTCGGCCGGGCTTGCGTCGCGCGAGCCGCGCATCTTGGCCGCAGTGGCACTTCACCCAAACGAAGCACCGCTGTATGAAACCACCGATGCGTTGAACGCAGCCATCGCGCAAATCGAAGAGCTTGCCGCCCAGCCCAGGGTTAGAGCTGTCGGCGAAACCGGCCTAGATTTTTTTAGAACCGAAGGCGACGGCGCGCTCAAGTTGCAGCACCATTCATTTGAAGAGCACATTCGCATCGCCAAAGAGAACGACCTTGCGCTCATGATTCACGATCGTGAGGCACACGCCGAGGTTTTTGAAACTCTAAAGCGTTTGGGTGCTCCAGAAAAAGTGGTTATGCACTGCTATTCGGGTGACCTCGAGTTTGCCAAGATTTGCGCAGACAACGGCTGGTACATGTCGTTTGCCGGAAACATCACGATCAAGCGCAATCAGCACCTTCGCGATGCACTCGAATGGGCGCCAAAAGAGCTCATCATGGTCGAAACCGACGCGCCATTCTTGACACCTGAGCCTTTTCGTGGCCGCCCTAATTCTTCTTACTTGGTTCCGATCACGGTTCGAAAGATGGCTGAAGTTCGAGGCATCGACGCAAACGAAATGGCTGCTCAAATCACCGAAAACACGGTTCGCGTTTATGGCTCGTGGGGTGAGCAAAACTGATGGTTGAACTTTTGGGTGGTTCTGATGTGCGCGAGTTGGCTAGCCGACTCGATGTCATGCCAACCAAGAAGCTCGGTCAAAACTTTGTCACCGACCCAAACACCATTCGCCGAATCGTTACGGCAGCAAAGTTAAACGGCACCGAAGACGTGGTTGAAATCGGCCCAGGTTTGGGTTCGCTCACTCTTGGTTTGCTAGAGGTCGCCAAGAGTGTCACTTCGGTCGAGATTGACACCAAGATGGCTGCCGCCATCGAAGCCACGGTTGCCAAGCGTGCCCCTGGCAAAAGTTTCACGTTGGTGACACATGACGCCATGACTATCACCGAGTTGCCGATTGATCCTCAAGCGCTCGTAGCAAATCTGCCCTACAACATTTCGGTTCCGGTGCTTTTGAACTTTATGGAACGCTTCGACACCATCGCTAAAGGCCTTGTTTTGGTTCAACTAGAGGTTGCAGAGCGACTGGCGGCGAAGCCCGGCTCTAAGGTTTATGGCGCCCCGAGCGCGAAGCTGGCCTGGTATGCCACCAGCAACCTCGCCGGAAACGTTGGTAGAAACATTTTCTGGCCGGTGCCGAATGTCGATTCGGCTCTGGTCTATTTTGAGCGCCTTGCAACTCCTCGTGGAGACGAAGATCTTCGTCGCAAGACGTTTGCTGTGATTGATGCCGCCTTTGGTCAGCGTCGCAAAACTCTTCGCCAGGCATTAGCCGAGTGGGCGGGTTCACCTGCTGTTGCCGAAGCGAGACTCAAGGCAGCCGGGGTCGACCCTCAACTTCGTGGCGAACAGCTCGCTATAGAAAAGTTTGTGGCGATTGCGAGCACCAATGGGTAGGCACTCCGAACCGGGCCAGCCGATCGGTCGAGATTCAAACATTAAAGAGTTTGAATTTGATGAACTTTTTGTTTGCGAGCCGGCCCGACTTTTTGTGATTCTCGGTGACATTCTTCAATGGCCCGAAAAGGGCGAGCCGAGAATGTTGCTTCGCAAAGAACCGACGCGAGTTCAGGTTTCTTTCTCAGATGCAACTCGCGCAACCATCACGTTCAACCGGGGAGATGAGCCTGGCACAGCAACTTTGAGCGTTCACCACGACTTGTGCACAGATGGCAACCAGGTGCGAAGCTGGAAAACGTATTGGCGCAATCACATGAGAGCACTCAAGAAGCGAGTCGAACTTTGAGCGAAACAACCTGGGTTCGAGCCACGGCGTGTGGCAAAGTCAACTTGTTTTTTGGAGTTGGCGCGCTTCAACTAGATGGCTATCACGATGTTCTGAGTATTTATCAAGCTTTGCATCTTCACGAAGATGTCGCTGTGCGCTTAGCAATAGGTGAAAGTGTCATCGAGGTGCAAGGCTCGATTCGCCAGGATCAACTTCTTGAGGTTCCGAGGGGTGACTCCAACTTGGTTGTGAAGGCCGCAAACCTCGTGGCAAAGCTTGGTGGACTCGACGAATCCCCGCTTGATTTTGAAATCTTCAAGCGAGTGCCAGTGGCTGGTGGAATGGCTGGTGGAAGTGCCGATGCAGCTGCTGCCGTTCTGGCTGCTAATGAACTTTTGCAGACCGGTTTCTCTCGCGAACGCTTGATTCAAGAGTCGGTGCTGCTTGGTGCCGACGTGCCTTTTGCGATTATGGGCGGAACAGCAATTGGAACGGGGAGAGGCGAGAAACTTGAGGCGACTTCTCTTGGTGCCGAGCTTCACTTTGTGATGATTGTGAACGAGCACGGTTTGAGCACACCCAAGGTCTATGCCGAACTCGACAGGCAACGCGAGGCATCGGGCCTAGATCCTCGCGATCTGGGTGTTGTTGAAACACCGGCAAGCTTGATTTCGGCCCTTGCCAACGGAGATGTTGTTGAGATTGCAAAACACATTCACAACGATCTCGAGCCTGCGGCTCTTGCACTCTTGCCAGAACTTGAACTCACAATCGCCGCCGCCGAAAGATACGGTGCCATCCGAGCGTTCGTTTCGGGGTCAGGGCCGACCGTCGCCGCACTGGTTGAAACCCACGATGACGCCCTCGCGCTTGAACTTGCTCTTCGCCACGCAAA